>JAMOQF010000152.1 GCA_027064125.1 Acidobacteriota bacterium | reverse complement strand
TACCTACAAGGGGAAATAGAAAAGATAAGACCCAAATTTTTCGGGATAGGGAAAGATAAAGAGAGGGAAAAGAAACTTGCCACAGCACTTTCCATTTTAAAATCTACTAAAAGTAGCACCGTGAAAAACTTCTTACAGGAACTTTCCACGGAAGGAAAACTTCACCTTATTATGAGAAAAGCCCAGGAATTGCTTCAGAAAAAATAAAAAAGGGGGACTTTATCCCCCAACTATTTTTTCTTCCCATTTAACCAGAACCAATTGTTTAATTTATTGTCTGTTCCAAGAAAAAGATTTACATTTGGATTTTGTCTTATGGATTCATACAGAGTCTGCTGGACATCCAGACTTTTCCATTTTATCAGTTGGGATGTTATGGATTGAGAAAGTAATTTATTGGCTTTTGCCTGGGCCTTTGCCCTCTCAAGTGTACTTTCAGCATCGGCTTGAGCCTGGGTCACCTTCTTTATCTTCTCTGTTTCCGCCTTTATTTTTTCAGCCCTCTGTTCATTTTGTGCCTTTTCTATCAAATATTTTGCCCTCTCAGCCTCCTGCTTCGCCTGTTGAACTTCCAATATCTTTTGCTCAATCTCACCGGGAAGTTTTATATTTCTGAGTTGAATGCCCACTACCTGTATGGCAATTTGCCCATTAATCTTAAGTTCATTATTAACCCTCTTCATTATTCCATCCCCAATTTTCCCATTTATCTCAGCCCTCTTTACTGGAATTAACTCTGCTGGATACTGCCCTATTACATCTCTAACAACACTTCTAATAAGAGGATTTAGCAATTTAAATTCCCAGTCCACTCCCCAATTGGCAAGTATCTCTGCAGACATGGAGGAGATTGGCTTATACTGAATTGTTATCTCAACACTTATGGGAAGGCCTCTCTGATCAAGAACTGTTATAGCAGGTCTGTTGTAATAGGTATTTTCACTTCCCTTGTAGGAAAGAGCTCTAACTTTAATATCAAATTTTAAAATCCTCTGGGCAATTGGAATTTTTACATGGACTCCAGGGGAAACTTCTTCCATATTATACTTTCCAAAGGTGCTCAATATTCCCACATATCCGGTTTCCACAGTATAAAATGGATTTATAATTAGGATCAGGATAATAACTATGATTAATGATGAAATCAAAACTGGAAGTTTTTTATTTTTTTGTATACGAAAATTTTCAATATCCATGGATCAACCTCCTTACAAATTTTTTTTCCTCCAGATCAAAAACTTCATATGACTTAAAAAAATTCCCTTCTCCCTCATATCTTACCTTTGAAAAAACCCCACAGTCAAGAATTAACTCATTTTGAATGTCCACTCCACTTACCATGTCCACAATTAAATGCTCAAGTTTTCTTTTATTCATTGAAGAAATCCTGTGGATAAAAAAGGAATGCAAATTTCCATTCAACACAAAATAGGAATAGAAAAAACTATCCCTCCAGAAATTAAACACAAAATCTCTATTAGTTTTAACAATTTGATTTAAAAACAAAAAATCAATCTCACTAAAGATCCCATTTAAAAAAGTTTCCCTAATATTAATGGTATTTTTCATATACTCTGGAATTGAAACACCTCTATCGAAAAAAAGCCTTTTTAAAGAAGAATTGCTGTCAATAAAAAGATCCAGAAAGTAAGCCTTTCCTTTTGCGTAGGAAAAGTTATCCCTCTCAAAAACTACTATCTTTTCTTTAACTGAAGAATTTTTAAAAGGAGCCATTGGATCAACTTTAAAATGAATTTTATTATCGTACTCCACAAACCTTAAATTTTTCCATTTCTCTCCAAATTCTTTAAATACCACCAAATTACAATCTATTTTTCCCCTATAAGAATTAAGAAAAAATTCAATAAATGGTACGGAATGAGTTAGATAGGGGATTTTTCCCCTCTTTTCAAATTCAAACCAATCCATATACATTAAGTTGCTTTTCGGGATGTCAAAAATAAACCTTTCAGATATATAAAATCTAAAACCAGGTGTGCCAATCTTCTCCAATAATTCCATTTAATCTATATCTCTCCATATTTCTATGACAAAAACATATTCTCTCTCTTTTATTTAAAATTTCAATTGCCCCAAAAATTGCATCTACTATACTCTTTACACTTTCTCTGAGAAGTTTAAACTTATTCTTTTCAAGCATTCCTCCAAAAAGAAGGGAGGGACTATAATCCCTTTTGACAACCCCTTCAGCATAATTTGTAATATAGCAAATGGGACAATAGCACATCTCAAGTTCCCTTGCAAGAAACACCTCTGGAGATAAAGTCATACCAACAAGATCTCCCCCAAACAGTTTAAACTTTTTTATTTCCGCTGCGGTTTCAAGTCTTGGACCCTCAGTACAGACATAAACCAAATTCCCTCTGATCTTTTCACCCCTTTTAGAAAAAAACTCTTCTACACCACTTCTCAAATCTTCACAAAAAAGTGGATTTGATCTAATAAAGCCCAAACCACCTTTTTCAAAAAAGGTATAATCCCTTCTTTTAGTCTCATCTATTAAATCCATGGGCAAAACAATTTCCCCTATCTTAAGATTCAAATTCATGGCACCAGGACCTGACCACGCAAAAATCCTCGTAACCCCCACCTCTTTTAAAGCATAGATATTTGCCCTGTAATTCACAAAAGAAGGGATTACACTGTATCTTTTCTCCCCATGCCTTGAAAGAAAAAAAATAGAGATATTACCTTTTCTAACTTTAAATAACCTAACATCCCCAAAAGGGGTTTTCACATCAAATTTTCTATCCAGAGAAAAAACCCCATCCCTCAGAAGATTGTATGCTTCGCTCCCACCGATAACGCCATAGACCTCTTTCATAAAACACCCCATTATTTTTTCATGGAATTTAATTTTAGAAGCAACTGGTCAAAATCAAAAGGTTTATTTAAAAAAGAAAGCCTGTTGTCCTCCAGCACAGTGCTTTCTTTAAAGTCTGGACCTGTATACCCACTGGCAAAAAATATGTAAACATCTTTATTTAACTTTCTAAACTCATGATATGCCTTTTCTCCTCCCATCCCCGGCATCATAATATCTATGATAATTGCAAAAATCTCCTCTTTATGCCTTTTATATATCTCTATACCATCTTCTCCACAATTTGCAGTGAAGACCACGTATCCAAACTCACTCAAATAATCCCTTACTACTTCAACTATGGATTCCTCATCATCCACAAGGAGTATGCCTCTTTTCTCTTTCCTTTTGCCAATCTCATCCAAAGTAAAAAGAGGAAGAAAAATCATAATCTTCAATTGTGAATAACTTCTATCAAAAAGCCATGTTCCCCCAGCAGAATAAACCTTAAGTAAAAAAGGTAACCACAGAAAGAAAAACTTAACCTGAGGAGCCAAAAAATTTAATTTCTCAGATAAAATTTCATAGGGAGAGACAACCACATCGTTAAATTTTATACCATGAAATGTAATAGAGAATGCAAAGAATTTTCCAGGTTCATTTCCAACAAGTGGGGGAATATATTCCCCATCAATTTTACCTGCAAGATCTGTTATAAATTCAATTTTTCTAATTTTTTTATCTTTCAGAAAAAGAGTATATGTTGCCTTAACCAGATGAAATAAATCATCTAACAATTTTCTGTCAATGACGCCAGAAAAATTTTCCTTTATATAGCCCTCAAGAATCGGAATTTCCCTTTTAAAATTTTCCACTTTTTTTTCAATAATTTCTGAAATGTTAAGAGGTTTATTCCCAACACGTATTCCTTCATCAAATTCCACATTAAAATTTTTAAAAATACCGGATAGATAATTTTCAATATGGGAAATATTCCTTTCATTTTCAAGAATGGTTTCAAGGTACTTCAAATCGACATAAACAGCCTTTCCAAGTTGAATCAAAGAATTTGCATCCATCGTATCAGCCCCCCTTATAACTTCCTTTATACTTTCCCTACCAACTACAAGTACATTCCTCTCACCCATTGGACCCTCAATGGGAGTCATATATATATCATAAAGGATGAGATTTCCATCGTAATCTTTTACATATTCCGTAAGAAATACATCCTTTCCCCTATATGCCTTTAAAAAGTTTTTTAACAACTTCCTCGGATTCAAAATATTTCCTTCAAAAAATTTCAAAAGGGGGATTTTAGAAAATTTCTCCCAATCCTTTACTTTTTTCTTAAAATTATTATTTGCAAACTTTACAAAACCTGAATAGTCAACCACATAAACATAATCACCTATTTTATCAAAAATATTCTCATAAAAACTCTTTATTCTCATTAGAGTCAAGTTTTTCTTCTCCACCTCACTTTCAAAACTTTTCATCAAATTTTCTCTTTCAATTTTATCCCTATGAAATTTTTCAAACAGACGGTTTATTCTTTCCTTCAATAAATCAAGTTGAGTACCTGTCTTAAACTCAATCCTCTCCCCGTAATTTCCCTTTAAAAAGGAATCAATCTTCAAAAAAATTTCAGAAAAGGAACTTTCCATAAAAGAGGTTGATCTATATAAAACATAAAATATTGCAGCAGAAAACACCAATACAAAAAAGAAAAAAAGATAAACTATGGTTCTAAATAACTTTGCAAAAGTTGGGAAAACCATACCTATATGTAGATACCCCAGTTTCTTTCCATTTCCATCTAAAATTGGCGAAAAAATCTCAAGAGAACCGCTTTTTCCCCCTTCCCAAAGAGAAAAGGTATCTACATTACTTATTGGCTTTTCTACATTAAAGTCTTCTATTTTCCCAAGTTTATCCCTATTTTCAACATAGTAAAGATTGGAACTTATTAAATTCCCATCCTTATCAAAAATAGCTATAAACAATACATTTTTTTGTTCTATTTCATAATTTACTATTCTACTAACTTCAAGGAAATTGTAATTTAAAACCTGTCCCCTTACAAGTTTACTCACAAACTCAGTATATTCAAAGGCCCTACCTTTAATTTCCTCTTTAAAAATATAGGAGAAAAATAGAAAAACAAGTAAAAAAAGTAAAATGGTAAACAATATTATAATCTTAAAAACACTTTTAAATAACCGCCTATTTATCTTTTCAAGTTTTAGGTGTTCATTTTTCATTTATTATATTATATAATTTTAGTTTGAAGATTTAAAATGAAAAATTATGACAAAAGATGAAAAAATAATTAAAACCCACCACAATTATATTCTTGGAAAACTTGTACCATTTTTTGCCCATGAAATGAACAACTTTATAACCACAATAAGTGGATACTCTCAGATGGCCCTGACTTTAAAAAAAGAAGATGTAATAATGAAATCTATAGAACAAAATGAAGAAATATGTAAAAAAATTAGAAATTTCACATCTAATATATTCACCCTCGCTGAAAGAGACATCTTTAAAAAGTCCCCTATACGCCTAAAAAATATACTCACTTTCATTGATGAACTCTATGGATACCATCTAAAAAAAAGAAATATCCTTCTTGAAACGACTTCCACAGAAAATTCATTTCTAACATGCAATAAAACACTTTTAAATCTTTTCCTATTCACCCTGATACTTGACTCCGAAGAAAGATTTTTAAAAAAGGAAGAAGAGGGAAAAATTGAAATTCTCACAGAAGAAAAGGAAATAACCTATAGAGATTCTTCAAGTGAAAAATCCCAATTTCTGGAATTTAATTCAAAAGAAATTCCCACACAGGAACCTGAACTTGGATGGTATGCTTTAGAAAAGATTGCAGAAATACACAAATGGCACATTGAAAAGGAATATACAAATGGAAATGAAATAAAAATAAAAATTTAGTCCACCCCATGGAGGTAATTTAGAAACCAATCTCTATACTTTTCAAAGGAACTCTCAATTTTAAAACTAATTATTTCCGGTACAACATAGGGATGATTTTCAACTATATATTTTTTAATTTCTTCAAAAAACTCCTTTTTACTCTTTATCAAAAGGAGTAATTCCCCGTCATCTTCAATTTTTCCATTCCAGAAATAGATGGACCTGATTTTAGGTATAATATTTACACAGGGAGATAATCTCTCAAATACAAGGCCTTTTGCCAATTTCTCAGCAGTTTCTTCATCTGGTACGGTACAAAGTATCAATATCATCTTCCCTTCTCCTTAAAAAGTTTAAATCCAAGTTCAATTAATTTATCCAGTAAATCCTCATATTTCAATCCACTGTACCCCCACAGTTTGGGAAACATACTTATGGTAGTAAACCCTGGTATCGTATTTATCTCATTGATAAAAATGTTTTCATCCTTATCCAATAAAAAGTCAACCCTTGCAAAACCTTTACCTCCAATGGCCTTAAAAGCATTAATTGCAAGTCTTCTAATTTGCAATATTTTATCTTCCCCAAGGGGAGCAGGTATTAATAATTTTGAGTCAAGATTTCCATATTTTGCCTCATAATCATAAAATTCCTTTGCCGGTATAATTTCACCGGGAAAAGAACTATAAACCTCAAAATTTCCCATAACAGAACACTCAATTTCCCTCGCCTTCTCCACACCATTTTCCACTAAAACTTTATAGTCATGTTTAAAGGCAAGAAGTATTGCATCCTTTAAAAATTTCTCATCTTTTACCTTTGAAATTCCCACTGAAGATCCCATTCTGGCAGGTTTTACAAAAAGGGGATAGTTTAATCTTTTACCAATATCCTCCAAAATTTTTTCTTCATTCTTTCTAAATTCTTCAAATTCAAAATTAATAAAATCCACCACAGGCAATTTATTTCCAATAAATAAATACTTCATCAATACCTTATCCATCCCAACTGCAGAAGCCCCCACATCACAACCCCAATAAGGTACATCCGCCATTTCAAAAAGTCCCTGAATTGTTCCATCTTCTCCATATGGGCCATGCAAAACAGGAAGAAAAAAATCAAATTCCCTTTCAATTTCATTCTCATACCAGGAAAATTTTATAAGAGAACCTTCCTCTCCTCTTCTAATATTTACCCTGGAAAAATAAACTCCCTCTTCATTAATTTTTCCTTTAAGTACCGATTTTGCATCCCCAATTGAATTATCCTTTCTTATGTAGATGGGGACAATCAAATACTTTTCTCTCCTTAAATGATTAATAACACTAATGGCAGACTCTATAGAAACTTCATGTTCCCCAGATTTACCGCCAAAAAAAACTCCCACTACTTTTTTACTATTCATTTCCATTATCTTCCTCAAATTTTTTATATGCGTTTATAATGAGCTGGACAAGACTGTGTCTCACAACATCTCCATCGTCAAAGTAACAAAAAGAAATTCCCGAAATTCCCTTTAAAACCTTGGTGGCTTCTATAAGCCCTGATTTTTTCCCATTTGGAAGGTCTATCTGGGTTATATCTCCAGTCACCACAACTTTTGAATTTAAACCAATTCTGGTTAAAAACATCTTCATCTGTTCAGATGTGGTATTTTGCGCTTCATCTAAAATTATAAAACTCTCACTTAAAGTTCTACCCCTCATAAAGGCAAGGGGAGCTATTTCTATAACTTCCTTTTCTAAAAATTTCTGTACCCTATCAAAGTCAAGCAAATGATAAAGAGCATCATAGAGGGGCCTCAAATATGGATTTACCTTCTCCTGCATATCTCCCGGTAAAAAGCCCAATTTTTCTCCAGCTTCTACTGCAGGCCTTGTAAGAATTATTCTTGAAACCTTTTTTTCCATTAAATAATTCACCGCCATTGTAACTGCCAAAAATGTCTTTCCAGTACCCGCTGGACCAATTGCAAATGTTAAATCATTTTTTAAAATCGCCTGTAAATAATTTATTTGATTTAAACCCTTGGGAGAGATAACCCTCCTTCCAGCCTTTATTTCAAGGCGTTTGTTCATGTAATCCTTAACCTCAAGGTTTTCATCCTTTGAACACTCCCTTAAAATATGCCTTAAATCTTCTCTTTTTATATCACATCCCTTTTTAAGAAAAAAATCTATTTGATCCATTACCTTTATTGCACTTTCAACATCTTCCACCTCACCTTCAACCGATACCCTTTCCCCCCTTATAAAAATATCCACATTATATAGGGATTCAATAATTTTTATTCCCTCAGACCTCCTATCAAGTAGCAATCTCAAAGAACTTTCATTGAGAGCTATTTCCTTTGATGGTTTTTTTTTCACCCTTTCCACCAAACCTCCTTTAATCTATTTTTTTAAAAAAATTTTTCTTTCACCTTCATCTATTGTAACTTTAAATCCCTTAATTACATTCTGGCCAAGTAAATTTACATCAGTAAGTCCTGGAGGGGCAACTAAAACCCCCAAATCCTTAATTTTCATATTTCCAATTTCCATCTTTTCTACATAACCAAAGCGAAATTTTGCAATACCCGATGCAGTTTGAACTGGAACATATCTATCCCTTAAAACCTTTACTCCAGCAACCTCTGCACTTTTAAAACAAAACATGGTATAGGTGGCCCCTGTATCAAAGAAAAATTCCACATTGGCCCTATCATTTACAACGGCCCTAACACAAATCATATTTTGATAATTCCTAAAAAAGGGAATAACTCCAACCCCACTCTCTAAAAATGAGGAGGTATTGTATTTTTTGTCATATATGTACTTTTTTAGCAACCCTGAAAGTCTCTTATTAAGGTCTCTTGCTTCCTTAAGTGAAATTTTATTCATCTTAGAAAGTTTTACAAGTGAAATATCTTCATAGTCAGAGGCCTTAATGGGGCCAGGTGGAGGAAAAGTTTTTTCTTTAACTTCAATACCATCATTTTCAAGAAGTTTATAATACTTTTCCTTTCTCTTTCTTAAAATCAAAAAACCATTTCCCTTATCTTCAATTTTCACAAACTTCCTTTCCTTTTGGGTCTCTTTGAGACTTTCCTCCCAGTCTACATATTTCTTATTTATACTAACTGATACCCCATCAAGTTCATAATATATTACATCACCCTTGAGACGAAGTTTCTTCACTTTTATTTTTTTTCCATTTTTAAAAACAAGGACATCTGAAAAAGTCAAAGTAAAAAATAAGAAAATTAAAAAAATGAAAAGAAATACTTTTTTCATCACTTCACCTCCCATTACCTGTTCTTCCAAGCGGAAGGAGGTAAAAAATTAAAAAATTCCTCAAAACATCAAGAGATGATTCATACTCTTTTAAATTTTCCCAATGATTTAGTATGTGCTCTTCATCAAGTGAAGTCAAAAAGTTGTAAAGTCCAAATAGAAAAATGAAGTAATCGTCAATCCAGCCAAGAACGGGAATGTAATCTGGTAAAAAGTCAAAGGGAAAAATCAAATAGAAAAGGGAAAAGAAAAAAAACAATTTTTTAGAAAAGGGAATTTCAAAATCAAAAACAAGAGAAGGCACCTTCAAAAGTAGTGAAAAAAATTTTTTAGAAATCATTCTCCTCTAAGAAATTCATTGCATTTTCATAATATTTACATTTTTTTTCAAATTTTCTAAACTCATCTCCATGCTGGATTCTCCTTTTACCTTTTCTAACAGGTGGAAACATAAAATGCAAAATCTCGTGAAAAATAATAAATTTAATCAGATAATCTGGAATATCTTCCGAATCAAGTATTTTACTTATTATTATAACCCTATTCAACATATCTGCAGAACCAAGTTTTTTCCTTGAACTATGTTTACTCCAGAATATACCATTTATGCTGAGTGACTCAAAATAGGGACTAAACTCTTCCGAAAGATGAGTCAGGTTATAAACTTTACCCACAGGTGTAAAGGAAGAATATTTTACTCTACTTCTGCGATTAGAAACCTTCGTGGAAATTTCATCCGCAAATCTTGTAAGTTCCCATTTTTCAATTTTACCAACTGCCACATCTAAGACAACGGGAAAAAGTTCTTCAAATAAGTTTACCTCTTCCAGAAAAATATCGTTAAATTTAAAATAGGCGATTTTTTTACTTTGAGAAAAGCCGAAAAGCATACTCCTATAACTATAAAACTTTACCACAAGGGATAGATCCTCAAAATCATAGTTCTTTACAACTTTATTTACTATCCCTTCTATTTCTGGATTTAATTTTTTCGATACGATCTTTAAAGAATTTGTATTTACTGTACTTTTCAATTTTCTTACTCAAAGTATTTCTATTTATATCTAAATATTTTGAAGATTTAGAAATATTGAAATCATTATCTTCAAGCGTCTGAAGGATAAATTCCATCTCAAAATGCTCCATAAGTTCATGATAACTTATCCCCTTATCCCTGCTTTTTTTTATGATATCCTGTATTCCCTTACCCAAACTGTTTTTAACTTTATCCGCCAAAGTTCTACCTCACCACTTTAACTTCAAAAAGAAGCCACTTATTTTTTTCAAAAACTCCCCTTACAGAGAAATCATTTCTCTTCAAAAGTTGCAAAAAATCTTCCCTTTCACTGGTCAAAATCCCGGAAAAGAGCAAAAATCCACCTTCTCTTAAAAGACTCTTCATTTTTTCTATGTTCATTTCAATTTCATTATACAACATATTTGCAAAAATTAAATCAAACTTTTGAGGAAAGTTAAATTTTTTCAAATTACTGTTAAAAAGTTCCACCCTATTTTCCGAAATTTTATTTAAAGATAAATTTTTGAAAGATTCTTTTATACTCTCTTCCTCTATATCTACCCCAACAACTTTACCAACTTTCACCCCATTTTCATCCGCAAATCTAATTGTGGATATCATCAAAATCCCACTTCCGCAGCCGGCATCCAGAATACTATAACCACTTTTAAATAGATGTGGAATCCTTTCAAGGCAAAGTTGTGTGGTTTCATGAAGTCCAGTTCCAAATGCTCCACCAGGTTCTATTACCACATCAATTTTTTCGCTTTTTTTTTCCATCCAGGGGGGTCTTATAAAAAAAACTCCGCACTCAACCCCCCTAAAATTCTTTCTCCACTTTTCATCCCAATTTTCCTGAAATATAATCCTCTCTCCAAGAAATTCAGCACCATATTTTTTTAGGCGATTTCTAAGCAATTTCCCATCAAAATTTTCGGGAAAAAAGATTTTAAAAATAACATATTTGCCAGCATCTACATTTTCTATACCGTTAAACTCAAAGTCAGCAATCTCACCTAAAATCAAATCCTCAAATTCCTTTTTAAATTTTATCTTAATTAACTTCCACCTGTTATTTTTCATATCTTCAAATTTTCTTTGACCTTTTTAAAAAAGCCCCCCTCTTTTTTCCTCTCAATCTCCTCAAACTCCTTCAGGAGTTCCTTCTGTCTTCTATTTAATTTTTCGGGGAGTACAACCTTAAGTCTCACATAATGATTTCCCCTTTTCTTGCTATTTATGTAAGGTAATCCCTTACCTTTTAGAGTAAAAACATTTTCAGGTTGAGTACCTGGAGGTATGTTTATTTCTTCAATCCCATAAATGGTATTTACTTTAATCCTTCCCCCAAGAATAAAAGTCGTAAAGGGAACAAAAGCATCTGAATAGATATCAACACCATTTCTTTTTAAATTCTTATCCTCTTCAATCCTCACAACCACATAGAGATCACCTGGAGGACCACCATTTACACCTCCATTACCAGCACCGGCACATCTTATCCTCATTCCATCTTCTATCCCTGCAGGAATGTTAACCTCTATACTTTTTTCTCCCTTTACCCTTCCCTTACCAAAGCACTTACTACATGCCTTCTTTATTATCTCGCCACTTCCTCCACACCTGCTACAGGTTCTTCTGATCTGAAAAAATCCTTGAGAATACCCAACAAATCCACGTCCCCCACAGTTGGGACAGGTAACAATATCCCTTTCACTCTCGACACCCTTTCCCCCACACCTATCACAGGTTTCAAGAACGGGTATCTTCACCCTGGTAATTTTTCCAAGGGCACACTCCTTGAGAGTAATCTCTATTTCATATTCCAGATCCTCACCCCTCATGGGAGAAAATCTCGTTTTTCTTTTTGAGGAGCCACCTCCAAAAATATCTCCAAATCCACCAAACCCAAAAAATTGACTAAAAATATCTGAGAAATCCGAAAATATGGATTCATCAAAGTGAAAATTATATCCTCGCCCTTTAAGCCCCTCATAGCCATACTTATCGTAAATTTCCCTCTTTTCAGGATCGCTCAAAACACTATAGGCCTCAGAAACCTCTTTGAACTTCTCCTCTGCATGGGGATCATCAGGGTTTCTGTCTGGATGGTATTTTAAAGCCATCTTTCTATAAGCCTTTTTTATCTCATCCTGAGAGGCATTTCTGCTGATTCCTAAAATTGCGTAATAATCCTTTTCCATATCACATCAACCTAAATAAAAATTAATATAGAGTTATAAGCCCTTTTTAAAAAAAATAAAAGAAAAAATTTATCAGGACTCCCCCTCTTCTTTATCATTATTTATGGATTCCCTTAAAAGTTCCTCCATTTGCTTTTGAGAACTATCTAATCCCGAAGATTCAACTATTGAAGAAGTTTCAGGAGATTTCAACATTGCAGCCGTTATCTCCGATCCAGCCTTTTCTACCTTAGATATATACATTTCAACCTTTTCAATTGTAAGGTCAGGATCAGAAAAAATCCTATTACACTCAGCGATAAGGTGTTTTATCTCAGAAGCCCTATCTGGAGATAGTAGATAGCCATATTCAGTAAAGGACTTGTCAACTGTTTTCAAAATACTGTCAAGTCTATTTTTGGCCAGTGTAAGTTCCTTCTTTTCCCTGTCTTTTTCTGCAAAAAGGGCCGCCTCTTCTTTCATTCTCATAATCTCTTCCTGTGAAAGTCCAGAAGAAGGTGTTATTTTTATTTCCTGCTTCTTTCCAGATCTCTTATCAACAGCAGATACATTTAAAATACCGTTTGAATCAACCTCAAAGGTAACATCTATCTGTGGCACTCCCCTTGGAGCAGGTGGTATCCCCACCAACTCAAATTTTGCAAGAGATCTATTGTATTCCGCAAGTTCCCTCTCACCCTGTAAAACATGAATCTGAACTGTGGTCTGATTGTCAGCAACTGTTGTAAAGGATAGTGTCTTTTTAAGCGGAATTGTGGAGTTTTTCTCAATTATCTTTGTAAAAAGTCCCCCATGAGTTTCGACCCCAAGGGAAAGGGGAATAACATCAAGTAGAACAATGTCCTTAACATCGCCCTGTAAAACTCCACCCTGCAGAGCAGCACCAACGGCAACCACTTCATCTGGATTTATTTCAGCACTCGGGGATTTACCAAAAAATTCAGAAACAACGGTTCTAATTTTTGGCATCCTGGTCTGACCGCCCACAAGAATTACTTTGTCAATGTCTTCGGGACTCAACTTTGCATCAAAAAGGGCCTTTTCACAGGGTTCAAGAGTTTTCTCTATTAAATCCCCAACAAGTTCTTCAAGTTTGGAAACAGTTAAAACCTTGTCAAAGTGTTTGGGACCTGTTTCATCAGCCGCTATAAAAGGAAGACTTATGGTGGTTTCACTTACAGAGGAAAGTTCACATTTCGCCTTCTCAGCAGCCTCTTTAATTCTCTGAAGTGCAAGTACATCATTTCTCAAATCTATATTTGTCTCCTTTAAAAATTCCTCTATAATCCAGTTTGAAATTCTCTGGTCAAAATCTTCACCACCCAAGAAACTATCTCCACAGGTGGCAAGAACCTCAAAAACCCCCTCATTTATTTCAAGTATTGAAATATCAAATGTCCCCCCCCCAAGATCGTAAACTGCAACCTTCTCATTTTTATCATTTCCAAGCCCATAGGCAAGGGCAGCAGCAGTTGGCTCATTTATGATCCTTCTAACATTTAACCCAGCAATTTCTCCAGCATCCTTGGTAGCCTGTCTCTGAGAATCATCAAAATAAGCAGGAACAGTTATAACAGCCTCAATATCTTCCGTCCCAAGATATTCCACAGCACATGCCTTCAAATATTGTAAAATCATGGCTGATATTTCCTGAGGCGAGTAAATCTTTCCCATAATTTCAATTCTCACATCCCCATTTTCGGCTGGAACCAATTTATAAGGAAGTAAATCCTTTGCCCTTGAGACCTCAGGAGAATCATACTTCCTACCAATTAATCTTTTTACAGCATAAATTGTATTTTCAGCATTTGTTATAGCCTGTCTCTTTGCAATTTGACCAATTAATCTCTCCCCCTTTTCAGTAAAGGCCACAATTGATGGTGTGGTACGCCCCCCAAGATTATTGGGTATAACCTGGGCTGAACCACCTTCTACAACTGCAACACAAGAATTTGTAGTCCCGAGATCAATTCCTATAATTTTTTTCATACCCTACTCCAAAGTTATTTTTTATTTTTAGAAACCTTGACCATTGAGGGTCTGATAACAATGCCCTTATAGACATATCCGCTTTTGATTTCATCAATTATAACATTATCTTCCCCATTTTCACTTTCTACTACAGAAACCACATGGTGAAAGTTTGGGTCAAACTTCCTACCAATAGATTCTATCTTTTCAAGTCCAAGTTTATTCAGTAAAACTAAAAATTCCCTATATAGCAATTCAAATCCCTTTTGATATTCTTCCACTGTGTGATTTGAGCCCCTTGAAAAGGTCTTTTTTGCATAATCAAAAATATCTACTATGTTAATAATTTCCTTTAGAAGATCTGCCTCCACAAAAAGGGATAACTTCTCCTTCTCTTTTATTGTCCTTTGCTTAAAATTTGAAAATTCTGCTCTGACATCCTCAAGTTTACTATTTAGCCTTGAAATCTCTTCCAATAACTCCTCTTTATCTTTACTGATCTCAACTTCTGTTTCAGTGGTACTATCTTTTGTCTTTTTCTTTTTTGCTATCTCTTCAACAGTTTTTTCTGCTTCTTTAAAAAGATTTTCCAGGTCAAAATTTTCACCCATACAGACCTCTTTGAAAAAAATCCTCTTTCATTTATACCACCACTATACTTTTATGTCAACAGGAAATTACTCTACCACAACAAGTTATAAAGTGTAATTATACTCTTACAGAAATCAATTGTCAAAAATGTAATATTACTAAATGTTCAATGGTATATTAACAATAAATAACTTGAAGAAAATAAAGTTTTGTGGCATTTTTATTCTTATACCAAAATAAAGGAGAAATAGATGGATTATAAAATCAAAAAAGAAGACTTACATGTCCTTGAAAAATTCTTAAGATATGTAAAAATAAACACACAATCAGATGAGGCCTCAGAAACCTTTCCCTCCACAAAACATCAGTTTGATCTTGCAAATTTACTTGTAAAAGAACTGAAGGAACTGGGACTTGAAGATGCACATGTGGATGAGTACTGCTATGTATATGCAACACTTCCTTCAAATCTGGATGAAGAAATTAAAGATAAAGTTCCCCCAATTGGATTTATTGCACACCTTGACACCTACCCAGAAGTTTCAGGGAAAGATGTTAAACCCATATTACATGAAAACTACGACGGAAAAGACATTGTCCTTCCCGGAGAAGAGGATCAGGTAATAAAGGTAAGTGAAAATCCAAAATTAAAGGATTTCATTGGGGACACAATAATAACATCTGATGGAACCACACTTCTTGGAGCAGATGATAAGGCGGGAATTGCAGAAATTATGGCAGCCGTTGAATACATGGTAAAACACCCAGAATTTAAACATCCCACAGTAAAAATCGCCTTCACACCAGATGAAGAAGTGGGACAGGGAACAAAATATTTTGATGTCAAGAAATTTGGAGTAAAATATGCCTACACAATGGATGGTGGATATCCCGGAGAGGTTGAAAATGAAACCTTTTGTGCCGATTCCGCAATAGTTACAGTAAAGGGAAAAGATGTTCATCCCGGATATGCCAAAAATAAACTTGTAAATGCAGTAAGGGCTGCATCTTACTTTATCACACTATTCAAAGAAGATTCTCTTCCAGAAACCACTGAAGGAAAAGAAGGATATGTACATCCCTACCAGATAAATGGAAATGTAAGTGAAGTTAAAATAACAACACTCTTGAGAGATTTTGAAATAGAGGGACTAAAAGAAAAGAGAAAGTGGATAGAAGATTGGGCAAAAAAGACGGAAGAAAAATTTCCCGGAGTAAAGGTTGAAGTTGAAATAAAGGAATATTATAGAAATATGAAATATAAAATTATGGAAGACCCAAAGGTGCTTAACTATGCAATTGAAGCGGTAAAAAGAGCAGGTTTAAAGCCTGTTACAAAGCCAATTAGAGGCGGCACAGATGGAGCAACCCTTTGTTATATGGGAGTTTTGACACCAAACATTTTTGCAGGTGGAATGAATTTTCACAGCAAGCAGGAATGGGTGGCTTTAAAAAGTATGAAACTTGCAGCAGAAGTGATATTACACATTTTAAGAGTTTGGACTGAAAATAGTTCCAAATAAAATTACAAAAGGTGCTGGGTAGTCCAGCACCTTTTTATTTATTACCATTAAATTTAATATTAAAAGGAATTCTTAAAAATCACTTTAATCCCCCAAGCAAAAAATCGTAGTAATCTTTTTTATACTTAAAATATCTCCCTTTCTTTTTTAAAATTTCATTTCTCTTTTTCTCTATTTCCTCTCTCTTTTCCCCTATCTTCCCAGCACCCTCTAAATGAAAAATAAACTCTGACATGTATTTATCTGATTTATCCTTATCCCCAACTTTATAATAAATATATGAAAGAAGTGGAATGTATTTCTCTAAATATCTGTCCTTATCTACAACCTTTTTTATCTCACTTTCAATCACATACCCAGCCATTTTGTACTTTTTAAGCAAAATCATAACATCCACAAGGTCTTTTTTTACCTCTTCTCTCCCAAAGGGAGTCTTTATCCTGTCAATCTCATAGTTAAAGCAAAGTAAATTGTAAAAATCCTCCTCAAGTCTCTTCCTATCATCCATCCCACTATAAAAACTCCCATTGCGCCTTCCATTTATGTAGTTAATATAGCGGGAAAAGTACTTAACCCCTCTATTAAAACCCTTTGAAAATATCCTACCCACGTCATCAGAAAAATCCATAAAAAAATAGCCCCACGTCCAGATGTAAGAAGAAATACTTAAAATAAATATAAAAAAGAAAATGTAAATTACTCCCCACACAATGTGCCTACTTCTAACGCCTCTCAATTTTCACCTTCCTCTTATTTTATTCTCAAGATACTTTATACACCAGTCAATGTAAGATAACTTCACATCTTCTAAAATGGAACCACTGAATTTCAAATAATTAAACTCAGGATTTCCATTAATTTTCTTTGATTCCTCAAGATCTTTCTTTAAAAATTTAAAATAATCAATCGCAGCCCTGATATTATAGGAATTAAGTATCTCTTCTTCCTTTTTCTCATCTCCTAATTTATTATAGGCATATATCTCCCACATTTTGCAGGCTAAAATCTCAATATCTGGGGAACCTATCCTCAATAACCTGTAGTATTTTTTCCACTCTCTACTTTTAATTTCAGAATCCTCTATTAAAAGGTGATATAGTTTTTCTTTTATGTATATAAACTCTATCCTATCCAAAAAACACGCTCTCCTTCCCAGGACAGGAAAGGCAAACTGATTTTTTAAAATTAAGTATTCTTTAACATAAAGAGGCTTCTCCAGATATCTATTTAACTTGAGCCGCTTACACTCATTAACTGAATAACTATTCATTCCAAATGTAATTAACCAATGTCTCATATAAGAAAGGTAAGGTAAATCCTTTTTAATAAACCTCACAAATCCAATCCCCATTCCAATTAGAAATAAAATGAGAAAAATCTTTGATCTCTTCATAAAAATTCCCTCATTCCTCAAAATAGAGAAATCTCTCCTCAATTACTTCCAGCCTCTTCACAACTATTTCATACCTTCCAATACCTTCTAAAAAATCACTTATATTTTTAACCTTTGAAATTATAAACCATTCAAGAAAATATACCAGTAAAACTATTGTTATCAGCCATAAAGTAAAAAATCTATTAAATAAAAAGAAAAAAGTTCCCACTGCCACAAGTGAATAAAAGAGAAATGTTTTTCCATCAAAGATGACCCCTTTTATTAACCCACTCTCAAAGCCTTCAATATTCCCATCAATTACACACCTACTTAATTCATGGAAAAACCTTGACAATCTGTACATTCCCATAAGAATAGCCAGAGTTATGGGACTAATAAAAATTATAAAATCAAAATTCTTATCCACATATTTCATCCACCCATTGACAAATAAATATTTTTTTAAATGCATAAACTTAAGAAAACCAAGCATCAGCGGAACTACACCTATAATAAAATTTTCATTTTTTTTTTACTTTTATACAAAATTTCCTTATTTTTTCCCTATTTTCTACATATTTATCTGTTAAATCCCTGACTCTCTCCATAAAAATTTTATTTTTTTCTCTTCTTTTTAAATAAAACATAAAAAATCCAGCGTGAAAAATAATAAGGATAAAAATTGAAAAAAAAGCCAGTTCAACATTACCGACATTAGAGAAAAAACCAAAGAAAAAAAAGAAAAAATAGATAAGGCCTATTAAGACTGTGAACTCTATTACTGGTATTGTTGATATTGAACGGTTTTCCCTTTCTTTTTTTAAAAAGAGCCAATACGAAAAAATCTCCTTAAACAAAGTGCACTCTTCTTTTTCTTTTTCATAAAATCTGCCATTTTTCTAATACCTTGGTGATTTCGTAAAAATCATACTTTTCGGTTTTTTTAAATCTCTCACGCATCTCACAAAACCTTCATATCCTAACTGAAAAAATATTTAATTTAATTTTAGGAAATCTCAAAAAATTGTGTCAAGGAAAAATCTGAAGTTAGAAAAATTTAAGAATTTTTAACCTTCAAAAATTCTTCAAAGACTTCAAAGGCTGCCTTTGAAATGTCATTAATTCCAATTCCCCTGAAGGCATTTCCCATTATGTATACATTTTTGTTCTTTTTATGAAAATTTCTGGCATATTCCATTGTTTTTGAATGCCCAATATTGTACTGTGGGATAGCCCTCTCCCATTTCACAATTTTCTTAAAGTGGGGAGACTTTGAAATATTTAAAATCTCCTTAAATTCCTTCATAACAATTGACTCAATGTCACCTTCACTTAATCTACATACATCCATCCACCTTGCTCCCCCAACCATTGTGGTAAAAAGATACATTCCATCAGGTGCCCTGCCATCCTTAAAAATTGAGGATATGAAAATGGAACCAAGTATTTTTCTTCCCTCAATGAAGGGGACCAAAAAACCAAATCCCTCAGGAACACCCTCAAGGGATTCCTTCCCATATCCAAAGTGAACAACCACAAGAGGAGAATATTCAACATCTTCTGCCATCCTTCCAAAAAAAGGATCAACGCTTCTCAAAAGTTTCCCACATTCATAGGCTGGTATTGCAAAAATCAAAATATCAAAGTAATGTGATTCTTCCTGTGTGTAGAGATAAAATCCACCTTCTTTCTTTTCAACTCTTTTTACAGAGGAATTTAGAAAAATTTTTCCACCCCTATCAAGAATTTCCTTTGAAATTCTATCTATAAAAAAGGAAAGGCCACCTTTAAAGGTTGTAAGCCTTCCAGAGGGAGAAGCAGAAACATCCTTTCTATCCCTCTTAATTTTAAACATTCCCTTCAAAAGTCCACCATAATTTCTCTCAAGGTTATAGATTACAGGAAATGACGCCTTCATCTCCATTCTTGTTGGATCACCTGCATATATCCCTGAAACCATAGGATCTATTAACCTTTCAAAAACTTCCCTTCCAAGCCTTCTTACCACAAAATCCTCAACACTTTCAGATTCATCCTCACCAACTCCCTTAAAAAATTCTCCTAAGAGCCTCAACTTACCCCAAGGCGAAAGAATGGGTGAAAAAATAAACTCCTCAGGAGAGAGAGGCACCTTTACAAGTTTTCCCCCTTTTAAAATAAATCTATCTTCTGCACTATCTTCTGCCTCATACAGTTCACTTTCTATACCAAGCATTTTAACTATCTTTAAGGTTTCAGGCTTTGAATTTAAAAAACCATTGGGCCCATTTTCAAGTAAAAAGCCCCCCTCCCTCACAGTGTAAATTTTTCCCCCAAATCTACTTTCCCTTTCAAAAATAGATAAGGAAACACCTCCCCCTTCCAACAACAGATAAGAAATTAAGAGGCCTGAAAGGCCACCTCCAATAACTCCTATTTTCTTCAAAAACTACCTCCATTGATGAATGAAATCAACTACCTTTTTCACAATATTATAAGGAGTTTCAGGATGCAAACCATGTCCAGTATTGAAAATAAAACCATTTAGTTTATCTTTTTCCATTAAAATCTTCTCAACTTCCCTAAACACTACAGCCTCATCCAGAAAGAAAACCGCAGGATCTAAATTCCCCTGAATTCCACCTTTAAAGCCAATCTCCACTGGATATGAAATATCACATCTCCAGTCAACGGAAATAACCTTAACACTTAAATCCACCATTTCTTTCATGATATGAACCGAGTTAAGGGGAAAATAGATTAAATTTTTACCTTCAAATTTTTTAAATATTTTTTTCAGAAATTTTTTATACCATATAAACCTTTCCCTACCCATATACCCTATCCAACTGTCAAAAATCTGAGCCCCATCAACCCCTGCCTCAAACTGTTTCTCCAGATATAAAATTATCATCTCTGAAGTTATCTCAAACAAATCTTCTAAATAATCACTCCTTTCATAAATCATACTCCTGATCTTTAAAAAATTTCTGGAATGTCCCCCCTCAAGCAAATATGCAAGAAAGGTAAAGGGAGCAGCAGAAAAGCCAAGTAAAAATTTATCATCTTTAACTTCATTCTTTACAAGTTTTATCCCATCAAAGAGAAATTTATTTTTGTTAAAATCATACCTCTTAAGTGCTTCAACGTATGAATCAACTTCCCCTACAAGAGGTCCCCCACCCTCCACAAATTTCAAGTCAATACCACATCCCCAGAGGGGGGTCAAAATATCTGAAAAAATTATGAGGGCATCCACATCCATGTATCTTAAGGGAAGAAGTGTAACCTCTCTTATTAATTCCGGATCTTTACACATTTCCTCAAAGGAATATTTTCCCCTTAATTTCCTGTAATCAGGCAAAAATCTCCCAGCCTGACGCATAAACCAGACCCCGACTTCCTCACTTTTTGAATTTCTAAAACCTGCTAAAATTCTATCCTTTGAATTCATTCTTTCCTCCGAAGTTTCTCTGGAACATATCTACAGTAGGGCTCTCCTGCAAGGTAATCTCCTTTAACGGCATACGCTCTTGCCCTGCATCCACCACAGATATTTAAATATTCACAGGCACCACAATTGTCCTTATATTTTCCAAAATCTCTCAAATCCTTAAATAATTCAGAATTCTCCCAGATCTCTTTAAAACTCTTCTCCCTCAAATTACCCGCTGAAAATGGAAAGTAGGAACATGGATACACATCCCCTATATTGTTAATAAAACAGATATACTGCGCCGCAATACAACCTTTACTTCCCCCCGTGCCAAATTTTAAATTTCTCCTTACAAGTTTTTCATCCTCTTTCATATTCATCCTCTCAACCACCCTGTAATATTGAGGAGCGCAGGTGGGTCTTACAAGCATTTCCTTCTCATCTTTTTCCATATAATAGTGCCAGACGAGGATTTTTTCATAGTCCACAGGGTCAATGAGTTCTTCAAAGGCATCTTCCCCCCTGCCTGTGGGAACTATCATAAACATATACCAGGCCCTTGCCCCCAACTTTTTAGCAAGTCTATAGGTTTCCTCTATATATTTCTGGTTTCTTTTTGTAAATGATGAATTTATGATAAATGGAATTTCATACCTTTTTAGAAATTCAATTCCCCTCAAAACCCCATCAAAAGCCCCATCCTGACGCCTGAAATCATCGTGAACTCTGGCATTGGGACCATCAAGACTTAAAGAAACCACCTTTATTCCAGATCTTAAAATCTCTCTACAAATTCCATCATCTATAAGGGTTCCATTTGTAGCAAGACACATTTTAAGCCCAACCTGAGTTCCAAAGGTGGCTATTTCAAATATGTCCTCCCTCAACAGAGGCTCCCCTCCAGATAGGACAAAAACTGGCTTATAATCCCTGGATATCCGGGCAAGTAGTTCCTTTGCTTCTTCTGTGGTGTATTCACCCTCATAACTGCAATTTTCAGAAGAGGATCTACAATGGATACAACTTAGGTTACACCTTCTCGTGCTTTCCCATGCTATCCATCTGGGTTCAAAATTCATTTATGAAACTCCCAATCAAAAGAATTCTATTTTATAACACAACATGGGAAACAATAAAATAAAAAAGGGGCGGAAATTTCCGCCCCTTTTCGAAGGAGGTCACAAAATGAAAAACGAAAAAAGAAAAAAGATCAATCTCTCAAAGTTATTTAATCTTCCATATCTCTCTTTCCTTCATCACCTGAATCAGTTGTAGAATCCTGTTCATCTTCCAGATTCATCAAATCTTCATCCACAATTTCATCTAAATCCTTTTCCTCCACCTCAAAATCACCCATTATCTCCTCTTCTTCTTCAGCAATTTTATCTTCAAGGAGTTTAAACTTCCTATAATCTTTAAAGCCAGTTCCAGCTGGAATAAGTTTACCCATAATCACATTTTCCTTCAGTCCCCTGAGGTAATCTATCTTTCCAGCAATTGCTGCTTCAGTCAACACCCTTGTGGTTTCCTGAAATGATGCCGCAGAGATGAAGGAATCCGTAATTAAAGCCGCCTTTGTAATCCCAAGAAGCATTGGCCTACCTTGAGCAGGTTCACCACCTTCCTCCACAACCCTCCTATTTTCTTCCTCAAATTTAAACTTATCAACCTGCTGCTCATAGTAAAATTCGGTATCACCGACTTCTTCAACCTTAATCCATCTCATCATCTGCCTGATAATAACCTCAATATGTTTGTCATTAATCTGAACACCCTGAAGTCTGTAAACTTCCTGAATTTCATTCAACAAATATTTTTGAAGTTCCTTTTCTCCCAAAACTTTTAAAATATCATGAGGATTCAATGGTCCATCCACAAGGGGGGTACCCGACTTTATAAACTCTCCTTCTCTAACAAGGATATGGGCACCTCTTGGCACAAGATATTCCCTCTTTTCACCCTTTGCTGGCTGAACAAATATCTGTCTATGTCCCCTTACAATTCCACCAAAGGAAACATATCCATCTATTTCGGTCATTATAGCCGGTTCCTTTGGCTTTCTTGCCTCAAATAGTTCCACAACTCTTGGCAAACCACCCGTGATATCTTTAGTTTTTGCAGTTCCCCTTGGAATCCTGGCAAGCACATCTCCAGGATATACTTTATCACCATCATTCACAGCAAGGTGAACCTTAACTGGCAACAAATACGTCTTTAAAACATTTCCCTCATCATCCACTATCTCAATCGAAGGTTCAAGTTTTTCATTTTTAGATTGGATTATAACCAGAGTGGACCTAAGTGAAACCTCGTCCTTCTCCTCTTTTAATGTCTCATCGGGAATTATATCCTTAAACCTGACTGTTCCTTCAACTTCAGTCAAAATGAGTGTAGAAAAGGGATCCCATTCAACTATTTTCTGCCCCGGTTTCACCATATCCCCATCTTTTACAAGGAGTTTTGCACCATAAACAAGTCCATATTTCTCCTTTTCTCTTCCCTTCTCATCTTCAATTACAAGGCTTCCATTCCTGTTCATTACTGTGAAACTGCCTTCCCTGTTTTCTATTAGATTTACCCTTTTTAACTTAACCTTTCCCTCCGCCTTTGGCACAATTGATGATTGAGCCTCAACTTTACTTGCAGTACCCCCAATATGGAAGGTTCTCATTGTCAACTGGGTTCCCGGTTCACCAATTGATTGTGCAGCAATAACTCCAACAGCCTCTCCCAGTTCAACCATTTTCCCAGTGGCAAGGTTTCTACCATAACATTTTGCACAGACACCCCTTTCAGCCTTACAGGTTAAAACTGAACGGATGTATACGGTTTCAATTCCAGATTCTTCTATTATCTCAGCAAGATCTTCTGTAATTTCCTGATTTTTGGCAACTATAATCTCCCTTGTTATTGGATCGCGGATATCCTCAAGGGCAACCCTACCAATAATTCTATCCTTTAGAGATTCTATGGTCTCCCCCCCTTCAATAATGGCTCTTATTTCAATTCCATCCATGGTTCCACAATCTTCCATGGTGACAATCACATCCTGAGAAACATCTACAAGTCTCCTTGTCAGATATCCAGAATCTGCAGTTTTTAAAGCGGTATCAGCAAGTCCCTTTCTGGCACCATGTGTGGAGATAAAATATTGCAAAACGCTCAGTCCTTCACGGAAATTAGAAGTAATTGGCGTTTCAATAATTTCACCAGAAGGTTTTGCCATAAGTCCGCGCATACCTGCGAGCTGTCTTATCTGCTGTTTGCTACCTCTTGCACCTGAACGGGCCATCATGTAAATGGGATTAAAAGTCCCTGTTTCCTTTTCCTGATCTTCCATTGCCTTAAACATCTTTTCAGCAATCCTGTCGGTAACAGAAGACCAAATATCAACTACCCTGTTGTATCTTTCACCATCTGAAATTTTTCCATCGAGATATGCCTTTTCAACCTCAATGACTTCTTTCTTTGCCTTTTCAACTATTTCTTTTTTCTCCTTTGGAACAACGAGGTCATCAATACCTATTGAAATCCCGGCATAAGTAGCGTATTTAAATCCAATATCCTTTAAATTGTCAAGAAGGGTAACCGTGGTATCGTGATCTGCCCTCAAAATGGAGTAGTGTACCAGTTTTTTAAGCCCCTCTTTCTTTAAACGGGCATTTATAAAGGGCAACTTTTCAGGTATGCTGTCATTAAATATTACCCTTCCAACAGTGGTATCAAGATACCCGTCAAAATCAATGGGAGGTGTACCAGTTATATCCTGATCGTCATAGGCTCCAATTAAATCAATTAATTTCCCTTTATACTTATATTTAATGGGAGCGTGCAAATCCACAAGTCCAAATTCAAGAGCATAGTAAATCTCTTCTGGAGTATCAAAAACTTTTCCAGCCCCCTTTGCCCCAGGCTTTTCAGATGTAAGATAGTAAATCCCAAGTATCATGTCCTGAGAAGGAACGGCTATAGGTCTACCATTTGCAGGAGATAGTATGTTATAACTACTCAACATTAAGACGGCAGATTCTATCTGAGCCTCTATTGAAAGTGGAATATGAACCGCCATCTGGTCGCCATCAAAGTCAGCATTAAAAGCCGCACAAACAAGGGGATGAATCTGAATCGCTTTTCCTTCAATTAAGACAGGTTCAAAAGCCTGAATACTTAACCTATGAAGTGTCGGTGCCCTGTTTAATAACACAGGGTGTTCTTTAATAACCTCTTCCAGAATATCCCATACAACAGGTTCTTCTCTTTCAATATACTCCTTAGCAGTTTTCAAATTGGCCACATAACCCATTTTTTCAAGTCTATTGAGTATGAAAGGTTTAAACAACTCAAGGGCCATCTTCTTAGGAATTCCACACTGATGAAGTTTAAGTTGAGGACCAACAACTATTACCGATCTACCAGAATAATCAACCCTTTTCCCCAGTAAATTCTGTCTAAATCTTCCCTGTTTGCCTTTTAAATTATCACTAAGAGACTTGAGCTGTCTGTTGCTGGAACTTTTTACAACCCTTGTTCTCCTTCCATTGTCAAAAAGGGCATCCACGGCTTCCTGAAGCATCCTCTTTTCATTCCTCACAATCACATCGGGAGCCTTCATGTCAAAGAGTTTTTTAAGCCTGTTATTTCTATTTAAAACCCTTCTGTAGAGGTCATTCAAATCAGAAGTGGCAAATCTTCCACCATTCAAAGGGACAAGTGGTCTAAGTTCAGGTGGAATTACTGGAATTACTTCAAGTATCATCCATTCCGGCTTATTCCCCGACTTCCTGAAGGCATCAACAACTTTAAGTCTCCTGGCATATTTTATCTTTCTCATCTGTGAAGTTTCATTTTTCATCTTCTCTCTAAGTTCCTTTGCAAGCGCATCCACATCAAGTTCCATTAACAACTCTTTTATTGCCTCAGCACCTATTCCAGCCCTGAAACTATCCCCATACTCCCTTTTATATTTTCTATATTCATCTTCTGTCAAAATCTGCTTCTTTTTAAGGGGAGTATCGCCGGGATCTATAACTATATAGGACTCAAAGTATAAAACCTTTTCCATATTTTTAAGGGTCAAATTCAAAAGAAGCCCTATCTTACTGGGAAGTCCCTTAAAAAACCATATATGTGAGCAGGGGCTTGCCAGTTCAATATGCCCCATTCTCTCTCTTCTAACCCTTGAATAGGTAACCTCAACCCCACACTTATCACATATAACCCCCTTATATCTGGACCTCTTATATTTTCCACATAGACATTCCCAATCCTTTATGGGACCAAAAATCCTTGCACAAAATAAACCATCCTTTTCAGGTTTATATGTCCTGTAATTTATGGTCTCAGGTTTTTTAACTTCTCCATATGACCAACTCCTGATTTTCTCAGGAGAGGCAATACTTAATTTTACACAGTCAAAATCCGTTGTTAACTTTCTTTTTTCTTCCAAAATAATTCCTCCTATTATAGGAAGTTTAATCTCTTAATTTTATAAGTTCCACATCCAGACAAAGGCTCTGAAGTTCCCTTATCAAGACATTGAATGATTCTGGAATACCTGGCAAATATGAAGGTTCACCCTTAACTATTGCATGGTATATCTTATTTCTACCTTGAACATCATCTGATTTAACCGTTAAAATTTCTTGAAGGACATTTGCAGCACCATATGCCTCAAGTGCCCACACTTCCATTTCTCCAAATCTCTGTCCTCCAAACTGGGCTTTTCCACCAAGAGGCTGTTGAGTAATCAAGGAATATGGACCTATGGAACGGGCATGTAGTTTGTCATCAGCCAGATGGGATAACTTCAACATGTACATATACCCTACAGTGACCTTCTGCTCAAAAGGTTTACCCGTCCTACCATCATAAAGTGTAACCTTTCCACCAGTGTCAAATCCCGCTTTTTTCAATAGATCCTTAATTTCACGCTCTTTAGCACCATCAAAAACTGGCGTCTTAAAATGAAGGCCAAGGACCTTTCCAGCAAGTCCAAGGTGTGTTTCAAGTATCTGACCAATATTCATACGGGATGGAACTCCGAGGGGATTCAAAACTATGTCCACAGGTGTGCCATCTTCCATAAAGGGCATATCTTCTTCCGGTAAAATATTGGAAATAACTCCCTTATTCCCATGTCTACCGGACATCTTATCCCCGATGGAGATTTTCCTTTTCATGGCAATATAAACCTTAACAAGTTGATTTACACCCGCAGGTAATTCATTTCCCCTTCTTATTCCTTCCACCTTCTCATCAAAGAGTTCCTGCAAAACCCTTATCTTGTTGTTTAGTTTCTCCTCAATGCTTCTTCTTTCAAGAATAAGTATTTCATTATCTTCCTTTATCTTAATCTGTCTCAATTCCCTGCTTGAAAACTTATCAAGTATTTCCTTTGTAAGTTTTGTGCCCTCGGTTAATGTTTTGTCAAGTTTCTTAACAAAAACATCTTTGGACAGGGTTTTATCCCTGAAGAGTTTCCTGATCTTTCTATCCCTTTCATCCCTCAATATGGCTATCTGATCATTCAGTTCAGTCTTTAATCTTTTGATGATATCCTCTTCCACCTCAAGGGCCCTTTTGCTTTTTGGAAGACCATTTCTGGTAAAGATTTTTACATCCACAACTATTCCCTCAATTCCCGGAGGGCACTTAAGAGAATTATCCTTAACCTCAGAGGCCTTATCTCCAAAAATAGCTTTTAAAAGCCTCTCTTCAGCAGTTAATTTTGTTTCTCCCTGTGGAGTAACCTTTCCCACCAGGATACTTCCCGGCTTTACATAGGCACCAATCCTTATAATTCCACTTTCATCAAGGTCCTTGAGTAAATTTTCATTACCTACATTTGGGATATCCCTCGTTATCTCCTCAGGCCCCAATTTAGTATCTCTCGCCTCTATTTCAAGTTCCTTTATGTGAATACTTGTATATACATCATCCTTAACCAGTCTCTGACTGATTAAAATAGCGTCCTCATAGTTATAACCATCCCACGGCATAAAAGCCACAAGGACATTTTTCCCAAGGGCCAGTTCCCCTCCATCAGTACATGGGCCATCAGCAATAACCTGTCCCTTTTCAACATAGTCCCCTTCCTTTACAAGAGGTTTCTGATTAATACAGGTATCCTGATTTGATCTTCTAAATTTATTCAATTTATAGACATCAACTCCAGCCTCTTCAAGTTCGTCTTCAAGTTCTTCTCCCGTTACTCTAACGATAATTCGCTGGGAATCCACCTTTTCAACTATCCCACTTCTCTTACAGACCACCACAACACCAGAATCCTTTGCAGCAATTCCTTCCATCCCGGTTCCAACAATTGGCGCCTCACTTATCAAAAGAGGTACAGCCTGTCTCTGCATGTTTGAACCCATAAGTGCTCTATTAGCATCATCATGTTCCAGAAATGGAATTAAAGACGCAGCCACACTGACCGGCTGCTGGGGAGATGTATCTATGAAGTTTATATCTTCCCTTCTCGCAAGTATGAAATTCCCCTTATACCTTGCATCCACATGCTCATCAAGAATATTATTATTTTCATCCTTTTTGACAGTTGACTGAGCAATAACATAGTTTTCCTCTTCCCATGCAGTAAGATAAAAGGCATAGGGTTCATATGAAGCAGGCTCCTTACCCTCTTTTATGAGTTTTTCATTGACCTTTTCAACCTCTTCTTCAAGTACAACCTCATGAATCCTAAAATTGGAATCACCTATATCTGTAATCTTCACATGGTCAAGAATTTTTCCATTTTCAACCTTTTTATATGGAGTTACTATAAACCCAAATTCATTCACCTTTGCATAGCAACTAAGTGAAGAAATGAGACCAATGTTTGGCCCCTCTGGTGTCTCAATGGGGCAGAGTCTGCCATAGTGGGAGGGGTGAACGTCACGCACCTCAAAACCTGCTCTATCTCTCGAAATTCCACCAGGACCAAGTGCAGACAATCTCCTCTTATGGGTAATTGCAGCAAGGGGATTTGTCTGATCCATAAACTGGGACAACTGGCTACTACCAAAAAATTCCCTCAAAGCAGCAGTAATTGGCTTTGAATTAATCAGTTCAGAAGGAACTGCTTTATTTATTTCAGCATGAAGTGTCATCTTTTCTCTTATTATTCTCTCCATTCTGACAAGTCCAATTCTAAACTGATTTTCCACCAGTTCACCCACAGAACGAACTCTTCTATTGCCCAAATGATCTATGTCATCAGGTTTACCATACCCCTGAGGTATCTTAACAAGATAATCTATAACCTTAATAAAATCTTCTTTACTTAAAAGTCCCTTATCAAGGGGGACATTTTCATTAAATCTCAAATTGTATTTTAATCTTCCAACCCTTGAAAAATCATATCTCTTGGGGTCAAAAAACATGGCCTCAAACATTTTAGCAGCAGTTTCCACAGTGGGCGGTTCACCAGGTCTCAATTTTCTGTAAAAATCCTTTAATGCCTCTTCATGAGTTGTAATAACATCTTTCCTCAAAGTATTTGAAATAATAGGACCAACGGGATCAAATTCAGGAAAGGCTACATTGAATTCATTTACTCCAAGTCTTTTAAGTTCCGCCAGGATCTTTGTGGTAACAAAATCATTTGCCTCTGCAATTATTTCACCTGTCTCATAGTCAATTACATCATTTAATAAAATAGCCCCTTTTAGATTTTCCGATGTCAACTCAAGTTTTTCTATTCCAACATCCTTCAAAGTTTCTATGTGCGCCCTATTAAATTTTGTATTTGCCTTATAAATCACATCTTCCGGATCTTCCGGATCCACGATATTTTCAGGCATTTTAAAGCCAATTAAACTTTCATCCACATACCTAAAAAACTTCTCACCTTCAGATACAATTTTAACGGGTGTATAGAAAAGATTCAGTATTTCCTCATTGCTTTCATATCCAAGGGCCTTGAGAAAAATTGTTGCCAGAAATCTTTTTTTTCTGTCAATTCTGATGTAGAGAATATTTTTGGCATCAATTTCAAACTCCACCCAGGAGCCCCTATAGGGAATTATTTTTCCTAAAAAGAATTTTTTCTTGAAATCCGCTTCAAAAAATACTCCAGGAGATTTGTGAATCTGATTTACCACTACCCTTTCTGTTCCATTCACCACAAAGGTACCGCGGGGAGTCATAAGTGGAATATCGGTAAAATATACCTCCTGTTCCTTAATATCGCTTATGGTTCTTTCACCCTTTGAACCGCCTTCTTCCGTATCCCATATGACCATTCTAACCTTTACTTTTAAAGGCACTCCATATGTAAGACCCCTATCAATACACTCTTCCACATCATACTTTATTTTAAGTTTTACTGGATCTCCACAATTATCACACCTTTTAAATTTATTTTCATTTCTCGTACCACAATGAGGACACACAATATGTCCAATGTGCTCTGGATCTCCAGTTAGATATTTTCCACACTTCTTACATTCAAACTTCAAATTTTCTATACCAACAAGATTCCCGCACTTACATTCCCAATTCCCCACAGTGTATTCAACGAACTCAAGAGTACAATTCCCCTTAAAATCCTCAATGGGAAATACAGAATTAAAAACGGCTTGAAGACCTATATTCTCCCTTTCATCGGGAAGTTTGTCCATCTGGAGAAATCTATCATAGGACTCCTTTGGGAGTTCCATTAAATTTGGAATAGGAATAGCAGTTTTAACACTGCTAAAATCATATCTATCCCTTATACTTTTAGTTTTGTTTGGCATATTTTAAACTCCAATTATTGGGATAAAATGAGGTGATAAAACACTCCTTTATAATACTCCATAAAAAAAGAAGGGATAATTTTACCATTTTTTTTTTAGATTGTAAATAAAAAAATAGAATGAAGGAGAAAATACTCCCTCATTCTATCAAAACTCAAAGTGACTGTTATTTGAAGATATTACTTTATTTCTACCTTGCCACCAACTTCCTCAAACTTTTTCTTAATTTCTTCTGCTTCTTCTTTTGATACAGCTTCTTTAATTGTGCTGGGAACACCCTCAACCACATCTTTTGCTTCTTTAAGACCAAGGCTTGTGATTTCCCTTACAACCTTAATAACCTTAATCTTATTTTTAGCATCATACTCTTTCAAGACCACATCAAACTCAGTTTTTTCTTCTTCCTGAGCCCCACCAGCAGCGGCACCGGGCATCGCTCCCATCATAACTGGAGCAGCAGCAGTTGCAGAAACATCATATTTTTCCTCAATATCCTTTACAAGCTGCATTACTTCAGCCATTGGAGCTTCATCAAGCCAATTTAAAATATCTTCCCTTGTTATAGCCATTACAAAATACCTCCATACATTTATTTTTTTTAATTATTTTTTTTCTTAGCTACTTCAGAAAATACAACTGCCACATTTCTGTATGGTGTCTTAAGCAATCTTGCAAAAGTAACCATGGGGTATGCAAGAGCAGTTGCAAATTTTGTAATAAGTTCCTTTCTTGAAGGCAGACTTGCCACCATATCCAGGTGGTCACCCTTATAGGGTTCTCCATCAACAAGAAAACCTTTAAATTCAAAAACATTCAAGTCCTTTTGAAATTCTTTCAAAAGTTTTGCCACCTTTGATGGTTCATCATCAAAGGTATAGGCAATAGCCGTAACACCCTCAAAAAGGTCTAAGACCTTCTCCATGGGAGTTCCCTTTGCTGCAATTTTAGCTATCCTGTTTTTTATCACACGATAGTTACAGTTTTCCTCCCTCAACTTCCTCCTTAAATTGTTCACATCATTTACAGTAAATCCGGAAAAGGAGAGTATAACAGCATTATTGGCCTTTGAAAAAATCTCATTCAATTCATCTCTCAATTGTTCTTTTTGATCTCTTCTCACTTTTATTTCCTCGCTATTTGATCTATTGAAGTTTGAGATATTTTTATTCCTGGACCCATGGTAGAAGCCACGTGCACAGACTTAATGTATCTTCCCTTTGCTGCAGGTGGTTTTGCACGAATTATAGATTCCAAAACCGCAACAGCATTTTGGAACAACTTCTCAGGCCCCAGGGACAATTTCCCTATTATAGTGTGAACATTTGCCGTTTTATCCGTCCTATAGGTTATTAATCCATACTTAATATCTCTAACTATTTTTCCCACATTAAAGGTAACCGTACCCGTCTTGGCATTGGGCATGAGTTTACGTGGTCCAAGGATTCTACCAAGTTTCCCTACCTCTTTCATCATATCGGGAGTTGCAATCAGGGCATCAAAGTCAAGATAACCCTTTTTTATCTTTTCACAAAAGTCAACACCTCCCACTTCATCTGCACCGGCATCCCTTGCCTCATTTACCTTATCAGCAGAGGCTATAACAACTACCCTTTTATTAAGCCCATGTCCGTTGGGTAGCAGAACCGTTCCACTCACCTGTTGATCTGTCTTCCTTGGATCAACCCCAAGTTTAACTGCGAGTTCCACAGTTTCATCAAACCTGGCAAAGCTTATATTTTTTATAAGCTCCAATGCCTCTTTCAATTCATATTCTGGTTTTTCAATCTGTTTTAGTGCCGTTAAATACTTCTTACCGCGTTTTGCCATTTTTTACCCCTACTCTTTAATTTCAATTCCCATACTTCTTGCCGAACCAATAATTGTTCTTACTGCAGCATCAAGATCATAACAATTCATATCCTTCATTTTCTCCTTTGCTATTTCCTTAACCTTTTCAATATCCAGAGTAGCAACCTTATCCTTATTTGGCTCCGAAGAACCCTTTGCAATTTGTGCAGCCCTCTTCAACAACACAGAAGCGGGCGGAGTTTTCAAAATGAAGGAAAATGATTTATCCTGATACACAGTTATCTCGACAGGGATGATCAATCCCTTTTCCATCTTTTGGGTGCGAGCGTTAAATTCTTTACAGAAGCCCATAATATTCAATCCAGCCTGCCCAAGAGCAGGACCAATGGGTGGAGAAGGGTTGGCACCACCTGCCGGAATGTGTAATTTTATTTTTGAGACTACTTTTTTAGCCATCTTTACTCCTTATAACTTTTCAACCTCAAGAAATTTCAAAACAACAGGGGTAGGTCTTCCAAAAATTGTAACTGAAACTTTAAGAGAACTTTTTTCTTCATTAACTTCATCCACAATTCCCGTAAAATTCTTAAAAGGTCCATCAATAATCTTAACTGCATCACCTTTGCTAAAAGTCACACTTGGTCTTGGCTTATCAGAAATCCTATTCAGGTTATCCATAAGTTTTTTCACTTCTTCCTTTGACAAGGGTTGTGGCTTCCCACCTCCCCCTAAAAAACCTGTGACACGAGGTATCCTCCTTATCAAATGCCACATCTCATCATTTAAATCCATGTAGACAAAAACATATCCCGAATACAACACCTTTGCTACAACTTTCTTTTTACCACCCCTCATCTCTACGACATCTTCAGTAGGAACCAATATCTGTCTGACCCTGTTTCTGTATTCTTCACCAGCAACTTCAAGTTTTGTGTGAATATATTCAGCAACTTTTAGTTCATAGCCAGAATAGGTATGTATAACATACCACCTGAAATTTCCCTCTTCATCCTTAAGCCCTTCCTCAGGAATGCTATGTTGGATACCATCTTCCTGTTCTTTGTTGTTTTTTTGTTCTTCAGCCATTATCCCTATCCTCTAAATACCTTCATAATATAGTTGATTCCAAATTGAAGAGCAAGATCTACAACAAAAAGGTAGAAACCAAAGAAAAAGGATGTAATTATCACAATAAGAGTAACCCTGTACACCTCATCTTTGTTTGGCCAGGAAACTTTTTTAAGTTCAGTCTTAGTTTCCTGAATAAAGCCCTTAAACTTCTTTAGCAATTCAATTATTTTTTTCACTTCCTACCACCATCCATTTTTTATGGCAGGCCAGGAGGGGATCGAACCCCCAACCCCCGGTTTTGGAGACCGGTGCTCTGCCAGTTGAGCTACTGGCCTGCACAAAATCTATTTAACCTCTTTGTGCAATGTATGTTTCTTGCAAAAGGGGCAATACTTTTTCAACTCATATTTTTCAGGTCTCTTCTTCTTATTCCTTGTGGTACTGTAATTTTTCCTTTTACACTCACTGCACATTAAATGAACAATATCTCTTTCTCCCATTATTCACCACCAACACAAATTATTTTATAATCTCAGTAATTGAACCAGCACCTACTGTTCTACCACCTTCTCTGATAGCAAACTTAAGTCCCTTTTCCATAGCAATAGGAGTAATCAATTCAACCTGAAGTTCCACATTGTCGCCGGGCATAACCATTTCTACACCCTCTGGAAGTGTTATAGTTCCAGTAACGTCAGTTGTCCTGAAATAAAACTGTGGTCTATATCCGCTAAAAAATGGTTTATGTCTACCACCTTCATCCTTCTTCAAAACATAAACCTGAGCCTTAAACTGGGTATGAGGAGTTATTGTTCCCGGCTGAGCAACAACCTGTCCCCTCTGAACTTCCTTCTTATCTGTACCCCTTAAAAGAAGTCCAACATTGTCTCCAGCCTGTCCTTCATCTAAAATCTTTCTAAACATTTCAACACCTGTTACAACTCTCTTCATTGTAGGTCTAATTCCAACAATTTCAACCTCTTCACCAACGTGAATTTTTCCCCTCTCAATTCTACCAGTAACAACAGTTCCTCTACCAGAGATGCTAAAAACATCCTCTATTGGCATTAAGAAAGGTTTGTCAACATCTCTCTCTGGCAATGGAACAAATTCATCAACTGCCTTCATGAGTTCAAGAATAGCCTTTTCTTCCTCTTCGTCACCCTCAAGGGCCTTTAAAGCACTCCCCCTGATGATAGGCACCTCATCCCCAGGAAAACCATACTCATTTAAAAGTTCTCTGATTTCAAGTTCAACTAAATCCAATATTTCAGGATCATCAACCATATCAGTTTTATTCATGAAAACTACGATGTAGGGAACACCAACCTGACGTGCAAGAAGAATGTGCTCTCTTGTCTGTGGCATTGGACCATCGGTTGCAGCCACAACAAGTATTGCACCATCCATCTGAGCAGCACCGGTAATCATGTTTTTAATGTAGTCAGCGTGTCCAGGACAGTCAACGTGTGCATAGTGCCTATTTTCAGTTTCATACTCAACGTGAGCAGTATTGATTGTTATACCTCTCTGTTTTTCCTCAGGAGCATTGTCAATTTCATCAAAACTCTTAACCTGAACCTTTGGGTTGTGTTTAGCAAGAACTTTTGTTATAGCAGCAGTCAATGTAGTTTTTCCATGGTCAATATGACCAATTGTACCAATATTGACATGAGGTTTGGTTCTTTCAAATTTTTCTTTAGCCATTTTAAATCCTCCAAAATTTATATATAATTTTTTTAAACATCCATATTTATGGAGCCCACGACCAGGATTGAACTGGTGACCCCTTCCTTACCAAGGAAGTGCTCTACCCCTGAGCTACGTGGGCAAAACATATATATCAATAAGGCTCACTTTTTCTTGGAGCGGGAGACGGGATTCGAACCCGCGACCCTCAGCTTGGAAGGCTGATGCTCTAGCCAGCTGAGCTACTCCCGCGCAAGAATAAGCCTTAGAGATTAAGGGCGAGGTTAAACGAGGATTTCCCTCTCCCTTCCCTTAACCCCTTAATTCTAAGTCTTATATATGGTGGAGAGGGGAGGATTCGAACCTCCGTAGGGCCTTCGCCCGGCGGGTTTACAGCCCGCTGCCATTGACCGCTCGACCACCTCTCCATCTATCTCAAATATGGAGCTGGCGAGAGGACTTGAACCCCCAACCCGCTGATTACAAGTCAGCTGCTCTACCAGTTGAGCTACGCCAGCATCCACTATAATTTCAAAGAGATAAAGCCAGCAAGAATGAGAATTTTAACAAAAAAATTTTAAAATGCAAGCAAAAAATTATTTTTTTAAAAAATAAAAATTTTTCATTTTTCCTTTTCTTATCCTAAAACCTTCAGAGGACATTTAGTGGAGGAAGATAAAATGTGTCAGGGAAGAAATAAGGAACGAAATGGAAAATGAAAAAGTGTCAGGCAGGATTTAAATTTTAATATGGATTAGTGAATCAGGAAAATGTGTCAGGCAATAGGCAAGAATTTTCAAAAGGTGTCAGGCAAGTAAAAGAAGTAAAAGAAGTAAAAGTAAGTAAAAGTAAGAAGTAACTAAGTAAAAGGAAAGGTGGGTAGGGACAGACCTAAAAATGAGAAATGTCATGTAAAATTAAAATTAATAAAATTAAAATTAAAAGGTGTCAGGCTGAAAGAAATAAAGAAAAAAGAAATACCTCCACGACGCAATCCCCACTATGGGCTTATAGGAAAGAAAGAGAAAGATTTTTTCGTCTGGCACTATTTTTTTAGTATTTTTTTAGAAATTTTTAGAGGCTTTTGAGGGTAGGCAAATAAAAAAACAAGAAATGGAAGAGGGGGCAAACCTGAAAATGAAAATGTCATGTAAAATTAAAAGGTGTCAGGCTAATAGGTAGAAAGTTTAAAATCTTCTGGCAGAAACTAACAATTAAGATTAACCCTTTACCTTCTTATAAACCTTTTGGGAGGCATTGGGTGAAGGCAAGTAAGAAGAGAAATTAAATTCAGGTAAGTTAACAATCCTCTGGCAAGAACCAACGACTAAAGTAAAATCCCTTTTCTTTCCTATAAACCTTTAAGGGGCTTTTGGGGGAGGCAAATCGGAAAAGAAACTAAATACTGGCAATCACTTGAAATCTTCTGTCAAAAAACAACGATTAACCACATCCCCTTACTTTCCTATAAACCTTCAGAAGGCTTTCAGGGTGGGAAAGCAAAAAGAAAACTAAAACTGGCAATGACTTGAAATCTTCTGGCAAAAGGCAACGATTAAGCACATCCTTTTACCCTCCTATAAACCTTTAGTAAGCATTTGGGGTCGGCAAGGAAAAGAAAAACCTGAAATTGGTAAGATTTAAAAAGTTTTTCTGGCAGGGACTAACAACTAAAATTGTCCCTCTTGTCTTCCTATAACCTTTAGAAGGCATTTGGGGGAGGCAAATAAGAAAACAAGAAATAGAAGAGGGGACAGACCTGAAAATGATATTAAGAAAGTGTCAGGCAGAATTTATGTGGCATTTGGGGGGCAAAGAAAAGACCTAAAACTGAAAGGAAAATTAAAAGGTGTCAGGCAAATAGGCAAATAAGAAAATAAAAAATAAATAAATAAGGAAATAAGTAAGGTAAGTAAATAAAGAGAAAGTGTCAGGCAGAAAATTTAAGGCAGAAAATTTAAGGCAAAAATTTAAGAGAAAATTAAGGGGCT
>JAMOQF010000151.1 GCA_027064125.1 Acidobacteriota bacterium | reverse complement strand
AATCCATCAGATACAAAATTCTGGGTGCGTTTCCCGCTATGAACATTGCCTCAACTATTTCTTTGAAACTAAACACACTCTTTTTCTTGAGGGAAGAATCTCTGTCTTAAACTCTCCATTTTTTGTTTGTGGTATTTTTAACTACATTTCACCCAATATGGTTTTGGGAGTTCTTGTGTAATAACAGTTTGCCCTTGTTTGTTTATGCTCCATAAGGCATTTTCCCCTTTCTTCCAATAAAATTTTTTCTATCAAGTCTTTGAAAAGTTCCAAAACCCAGGTAAAAATTAAATCATTCATTGGTGTAACTCCATTCAGGAATCTTCAATAAAGGTTAATTTTACCCCCTTTATCCCCAAAGGAAGTCTCTCCTTTTTGTCACAATTAATTTTACACTGCCCAAAAAACAGCAAAAACTTAAAGATCTTCTGGCAAAAACCAAATGATTTAAGAAAAATTTTTTTATAAACCTCAGGAGACATTCAGGAGATAATAAATGGGGACAATGGGGACAGACCTATAAGACCTTTATATTTTTGCGATTAAGGTGATCTTAAGTGTAGTTGAAAAAAAAAAGATTTAAAAGTAAAATTCCAATTTGGAAAAGAATATGTTGTAAGGAGTTTTTGTGGATATAAAAAATATTCCCATGGAATATGTTAGTAGAGATTTAGTTGAGTATCTTGAAGAAAGGTTTGAGGAATATAAAAGGGAGAACATAAAAAATTGTGTGGAATTATTTGACAGTGGAGCAACTATTCCATTTGTAGCAAGGTATAGGAAGGAATTGACTGGTGGGCTCGATGAAATAAAGTTACAGGAAATTAGAGATGCATATGTTTACTTTAAAGAACTTGAAGAAAGAAAGAGATTTATCTATTCTTCAATAGCTTCTCAAGGGAAGATGACATCTGTCTTATATAAAAAAATTTGTGATTGTAATGATAAAAAAGAACTTGAAGATATTTATCTTCCCTTTAAACCCAAAAGGAAAACAAAATCTCAAATTGCAAAGGAAAAGGGGCTTGAACCTCTTGCAGATTTAATGCTTCGCTTAAAGGAAGGTAAGATTGAGGAAGTGGTTAAGCCATTTTTAGATGGTGAAAAGGGGATAAACACTCCTTTAGATGCCATTAGTGGAGCTATGGATATAATTTCTGAAAAGTTTTCTGAAAATTCAGAGATAAGAAAATTTGTGAGGTTTGTGTATTTAAGGGATGGGGTAATTGTTTCTAAGGTTAAAAAAGATTTTCAGGATAGAAAAACCAAGTTTATTGATTATTATGATTTTTCTGAAAAGATTTCGAAGATTCCATCGCACAGATTTTTTGCCTTAAAAAGAGGGGAAAAGGAAAAGATTTTAACTCTGGATTTGAAGGCTGAAGATAAATTAATCCTTGGGATAACATCTAAGTTTTTTTTGGGAGATGAGGATTTACTGTTTCAAAAATATTTACTTAAGGCAATAAATAATGGATATAGAAGATTACTTCTACCATCAATTAAACTTGATGTCATGGCTGAATTGAGGAAAAGGGCAGATGAAGAGGCTATTAAGGTGTTTGAGAAGAATTTGAGGGCTCTTTTATTACAACCTCCAATGGGGGAATTGGTTGTTATGGGAATTGATCCCGGATATAGAACTGGATGTAAAATCGCTGTTTTAAATGAAACAGGGGAATTTCTCGATACTAAAACCATTTTTCCCACACCTCCCTTTAGCAAGTTTGAAGAGAGTGAAAAGATATTGCTTGAACTTATTAATAAATATAAAGTTGAGGCAATTGCAATAGGAAATGGTACAGCCTCTGTTGAAACCAGAAATTTTGTAAAAGATGTCTTAAAGAAAAATGGATTTGAAAATTTAAAGGTGAAGGTGGTTAATGAATCAGGGGCTTCTGTATATTCTGCTTCAGATGTTGCCAGGGAAGAATTTCCAGATCTTGATTTAACTGTTAGAGGTGCTATAAGTATTGGGAGAAGGTATCAAAATCCCCTCGCTGAACTGGTAAAAATTCCTCCGGAGTCAATAGGTGTGGGACAGTATCAACATGATGTTAGTCAAGCAAGGTTAAAGGCAAAGTTGAAAGAGGTTGTTGAATTTTGTGTAAATGGAGTTGGAGTTGATTTAAATACTGCATCTTACCATCTTCTTTCTTATGTCTCGGGGCTTTCAAAGGGTATTGCTAAAAAAATAGTAGGGTACAGGTCTGAAAATGGAAAATTTAAAAATAGAATGGAACTTTTCAATGTAAAGGGTATAGGGGACAGGGTTTTTGAGCAGGCAGCTGGGTTTTTAAAAATTTACAATGGGGACAGACCTCTTGATTCTACCATGATACATCCTGAGAGTTATCACATTGTTAAGGAAATTTTGGAAAAACTTGGGGTTAAACTTGAGGAAGTTTTGGGTAACGAAAAGTTCTGGGAAAATGTTGATTTAAAAAGTATAGTGGATGAAAAATGGGATAAATTTACAGTGGAATATATTGTTGATGAGTTAAAAAGAGGAGGAAAAGATATTAGAAAAGCAAGTGAGAGTTTTGAGTTTGACCATTCCTTTACCACTATTGAAGATTTGAAAGAGGGAATGATTTTAAAGGGTATTATAACAAATATTACAAATTTTGGAGTGTTTGTGGATGTTGGAGTTCATCAGGATGGACTTGTTCATATATCTAACTTAAGTGACGATTTTATAAAAAACCCCCTGGATCTGTACAAAGTTGGGGATGGAGTTATGGTAAAAGTTATAGAAGTTGATCTTGAACTTAAGAGGGTTAAACTTTCAATGAAGGGTCTTTAAAAAGTTTTGAAAAGGAAAATTTTTGTGATTGAAAAAGTCGAAAGCATTTTTAGTTCTAAAAAAATAGTGATTTTGCTTTTTTTTATTTTTGTTGCTTTCATTTATATTCCCCATATATCTTATTTCAACATATGGGATCACAATGAAGGTTTTTATATTGAGACTCCGAGAGAAATGCTTTTAAATGGAAATTACATTATCTCCACATTCAACTATACTTTTAGGCTAAATAAGCCACCTCTTTCTTATTGGTTGGTCATTATATCTTATAAAATATTTGGAGTTTCAATTTTTTCAGAGAGGCTTGTCATACTTTTTTTCTTTTTTTCACTTTTATTTCTTTCCTTTGAATTTTCTATCTTGATTACAAAAGATTTTGAGAAGTCAATTTTTGTCCCTCTTATACTTTCTTTAACCCCAAGGTTTTTTATACTTGCGCATAAGGATTTAATTAACATCTTACTTACATTTTTTGTTGTTGCTTCTCTTTATTTTTTTTATAGATTTTTTCTTGAAAAGAAATCTAAATACCTGTTTTATTTTAACGTATCTCTTGGACTTGGTTTTTTAACAAAGGGGCCGATTGCAATTTTACTTCCCGGCTTCATTATTTTTGTTTTTTTGATGGTAACGAAGGAAAATGGATTTTTTAAAGTATTTTTTTCGCCATACCTTTTGTTTTTTATTGTTCCAGTTTTTTTATATTATTATGGTTTGTATGAAGTTACGGGATGGTATTTTATAAAAAAATTTTTTCTTGTGGAGAATATTTCGAGATTTACGTATGGAAAATTTGGGCCGCATAGGAATTTTTTATACTACTTTAAGGTTTTTTTAGTGGATTTCTTCCCGTGGAGTTTTATTTTTATTTATTCTCTGAAATATTTTAAAAAGAATAGTGGAAATAAAGCTAATATTTTTTTGTTGCTTGCAGTTATACTTCCCATATTGTTTTTTTCTTTTTCAAATAATAAACAGGAGTATTATATTGCCCTTGTTTATCCCTTTGCGTCTATTTTAATGTTAAATCTTTTAGATGAGAAAGAGAGATTTTTGCCTAAAGTTTTTAAAGTAGTTATAGTGTTTTTAATTTTTATTTATAATTACTTATATTTTTTGCTTTCATACTTTCTTCTTACAAAGAACACAATTTATATAATAATTTTGTTTTCTATTATTTTTATTCTTTTTTGTAGAGTTGCCTTTAAGAAAGAAGTTTTTTTAAAGTATCTTTTAATAGTTTTGATTCCATTTTATCTGATATCACATAATTTTATTTTTTTTAAGTTGAATGATTTTAGACCTGCTGCAAAAATTTCAGAAAGGATTTTGGATTTTGGAAGGGGAAAAAATTATATTGTTTTAAATATGGGAGATATTTTTCCTTCTTTTGTGTTTTATTTAAAGAGAAGAGTTGAATTTTTAAATGATTTTGAATATTACTTTTTAAAGAATAAACTTTTGGGAAAGGAGCCAGTTTTTGCTATTACAGATAGTAGAACCTTTGAAAAGTTGAGAAAAGATGGAGTTAAATTTAAGATTATTGAGAGATATCCCCAAATAAGAACCAAGGGAAAATTAATTGCTAAGGATCTTGTAAAAAATAAATATAGTTATGTTTATCTTATGTCAAATTTTTGAATTTTTGAAAGAAATAGTAGAGGGGACAGACCTATAAACATTTTAATTTATATCCTAAAAATAAGTTGTTGAAAAATTGTGGAAATTTGTTTATATCTGGATTTTAAAGGTATTTTATATTTGCTAAAAATGTAAATACGTTGTTTTTCAATGGTTTTGATAGTTGCTTAAAGAGGGGGCATTTTGAAAAAATGATTGAATTTTAAAAAGAAAAAAGGTTTTTCAACAGTTTTTCCACAATTTTTTTAAAAAAATTTGCGGATTTTCACATAATTTTTTATGGGGATGGGGACAGACCTTTTTAGATTTAAAAGTTGAAATAATGTTTGTTATAGATTATAAAGTACTTTTAAAAGTTTTTGTGGGTGTATAATATATATGATAATTTTTAACAAGTTAAGGGAGAATTTTAAATATGCTTTTTATACTATATATGTATCGATACTTGTCTTTTCAATTTTAATTGGAATTGTAATAGGTATTTTTTTCTCATATAAGTTTGATCTTCCTGAAATAAAGCAGCTTGAAAATTATAAACCCAGTGTAGTGACGGAAATTTTTGCTGATGACAATACAAGAATAGGTGAATTTTACATTGAAAGAAGGAAGTGGGTTTCTTACAAAGATATTCCAGATAATTTAAAGTGGGCTATAATTTCTGCGGAAGACAGCAAATTTTTTAAACATTTTGGCATAGATATTTGGGGAATAACAAGGGCGGCAATAAAGGATATACTTTTCCATAAACTTGAGGGAGGAAGTACAATAACACAGCAACTTGCAAAAAATCTGTTTTTAACTCCTGAAAAATCCATTTCAAGAAAAATTAAAGAAATGATTTTGGCCTTTCAAATCGAGAAAAATTATTCTAAAGAGAGAATTTTTACTTTTTATTGTAATACCATATATTTGGGACATGGAAATTATGGGGTGGAAGCTGCTTCTGAATATTACTTTGGAAAAAGTGTAAAAGATTTAACCCTTGATGAATGTGCGCTTCTTGCAGGTCTTATCAAAGCCCCCGAGAGATTTTCTCCAATTAAACACCCTAAGAGGGCTAAGAGGAGAAGGAATTTTGTTTTGAGAAGAATGTATGAACTGGGATATATTGTAAAAAATAAAAATGGCAGGAATGTCCCCGATTATTTTGCATATAAGAGCAGTTTGAGAAAGCCGATTAAAGTTTTAAAAATTCATAAAAATAAAACAATTGCACCGTATTTTGTAGAATGGGTTAGGATCTATCTCTCAAGGAGATACCCTCACAAAGAGTTGTATTCTGGAGGGTTGAAAATTTATACTACTTTGAATGTTAAATTGCAAGTAGCTGCCGAAAAAGCACTAAGAAAGGGTTTAAGATCCTATGATGAGAGGAAAGGATGGAGAGGGCATTTGAGGAATATAATTCTTGAAGGGAAAAATATTGATACTTTTAAATTACCAGAATGGAGAGAATATTTTTCTTTGAAATCCGGAGATTTTGTGTATGGTCTTGTTTTGGAATCTGATAAAGAAAGTGCTATTGTGGAAGTTGGCAATTATACAGCTTCCATTACATTGAGGGATATAAAATGGACTCATTATAGAAAAGTTAATTCAGTACTTCACAGGGGTGATATCGGATATTTCGAAGTTATTTCTGTGGATAATACTTCTAATAGGCTTAAATTAAAGTTATCTCAATATCCGGAGGTACAGGGAGCTTTTCTAGCAATCGATAATAAAACAGGTGCCATTAAGGCGATGGTGGGGGGATACGATTTTGAAAAATCGAAATTTAATAGAGCAATGCAGGCTAAAAGACAAACAGGTTCAAGTTTTAAGCCTTTTGTGTATACTACAGCTCTTTTGAATGGGTATTCTCCTGATGATACTATTTTGGATAAACCTTTTACAATTGTTACTGAAACAGGAGAAGAATATTCTCCTGAGAACTATGATCATAAGTATAAAGGTTTGATAACTTTAAGGCAGGCTCTTGCTGAATCGAGGAATGTCCCTGCTGTGAGACTGGGGGTTATGGTGGGGATTGAAAGGGTAATTCAAACGGCCCGCAAATTTGGCATTACTGCTCCTTTGTATCCTTTCCCTTCAACAGCACTTGGAGCTTCTGAAGTTCCTGTATACCAAATGGTTTCAGCTTATACAGTGTTTCCGAATGAAGGAGTGAGGGCTTTTCCATATTTTATAACCAGAATCGAAGATAGTGATGGAAATATACTTGAAAAACATGAGCCACTTTACACGAAAGTTTTGCCTGTAAGGGTTTCACATGAAATGATTTCAATGTTGAGGGGAGTCGTTAAGTATGGTACTTCCGTTAAAGCCAAAGTTCTTAATGCGGAAGTTGCAGGGAAAACAGGTACTACAAATAACTTCACTGATACATGGTTTATTGGGTTTAACCCTTCCATAACTGCTGGAGTATGGGTAGGATTTGATGAAAAAAAGAGTTTGGGGGATAAGGAGACAGGTTCGAGGGATGCTCTTCCCATATGGATAGATTTTATGAAAGTGTATTTAAAGGACCATGGGGATGAAAAATTTCCGGCAGATACAGATCCCGGACCAAGACCTCATCCAGTCAATTCTAAAGGTGTAGGTGGAGTAAAAGGAGGAAAGATAATTGAGGAGAACATATAGAATGGTGGGGTCAGACCTACATACCTTTTTTGGAGGTAAAGAATAATGTTTTATACCATTAAGTGGACAGATGATGGAGTTTCGATGATTGATCAGAGACTTTTACCTGAAGAGGAAGTTTATCATTTGTATAAGGATTATAGGGATGTGGCTAAAGCAATAAAAGAAATGGTGATAAGGGGAGCTCCAGCAATAGGAATTGCTGCTGCCATGGGAATTGCCATTGGGGTAGAAAAATTGAGTGATGATATTTCAAAAGAAGATTTAGAGAAGGAATTTATAAAGATATGCAATGTAATGAAAGAGACTAGACCAACTGCTGTTAATCTTTTTTGGGCAATCGAGAGAATGAAAAAGAAATTTTATGATGTTATGGAAAAGGATTTTAAAGAGATTAAAAAGCAGATTATAGAAGAAGCAAAAAAAATTCACGAAGAAGATATTTTTTGCAATAGAAAAATGGGGCACATAGGCCAACTTTTAATAAAAGATAACTGGACAATCTTGACCCATTGTAATGCAGGAGCTCTTGCAACGGGGGGATATGGTACGGCTATAGGAGTTATTAGAGCAGCGTGGGAGTATGGCAAAAAAATTAGAGTTTTTGTAGATGAAACAAGACCATATTTACAAGGGGCAAGGCTTACTTCTTGGGAATTGGTTAAACTTGGGATTCCAGCAACTTTAATTACTGACAATATGGCAGGTTATTTTATGAGTAAAGGAGAAATTGACTGTGTAGTTGTTGGAGCGGATAGAATTGCTACAAATGGAGATGTGGCAAATAAGATAGGGACATATTCTCTTTCAGTTTTAGCAAAGGAAAATAACATTCCATTTTTTGTGGCAGCTCCTGTGTCCACAATAGATTTTAATATTAAAAGTGGTAGTGAGATACCTATTGAAGAAAGGGACAGACGTGAAGTTACACATATTAAAGAGAGAGTAATTGCTCCTGAAGGGGTAGATGTTAAAAACCCAGCGTTTGATGTAACTCCTTCTTCAAATATAACGGCAATTATAACCGAAAAGGGTATTTTAAAATATCCATATGAAATTAATATTGGAAAATTAAGGAATTAAAATGTTGATTTTGGCCATAGAAACTTCTTGTGATGATACATCTATTGCTATTTTAGAAGATAATAATTTGCTTTCCTGTAAAGTTTCATCTCAGATAAATATCCATAGTAAATTTGGCGGAGTAGTGCCTGAAATTGCTTCAAGGGAACACTTAAAGAATATTGATTTTGTTCTTAAAGATACACTTAATGGTTGTGATGTAAATTTAAGAGATATTGACCTTTTTGCAGCCACTTTTGCTCCGGGACTTATTGGTTCATTGCTCGTTGGACTAAATTTTGGTAAGTCTCTTTCTTATTTTTATAAAAAACCTTTTATAGGAATAAACCACTTGGAAGGACATTTTTTTGCTCCTTTTATTGAAAATAATGTGGAGTTTCCTGTTCTATCTCTTATTGTATCAGGGGGCCATACCTCAATCTATTATAGTAAGGAACCTTTAAATTATGAGCATTTATGTTATACAAGGGATGATGCAGCAGGAGAAGCCTTTGATAAAATTTCCAAAATTTTAGGCCTTGGTTATCCTGGTGGTCCAGTAATAGATAAAATTTACAGGGAAAATAAAAGGGTCAGGCCTACTAAGTTTTCCCTTCCAAAGATTTCAGATGGGACACGGGCATTTAGCTTTAGTGGTCTAAAGACGAGATTTTTAATGGAATATGAGAAGATAAGAAATAAAAGCCTTGATA
>JAMOQF010000150.1 GCA_027064125.1 Acidobacteriota bacterium | reverse complement strand
AAGATTTTAATAATATCATCTTCCAAAAAGCCACTTATTGTTGAAGAGGTGGAATAAAGCAACTTTTCTGGATTACGGGTTGTGGTTTCAGGTTTTTGGAGAAAAAATATGTAAAATTAAAGGTGTCAGGCAAAAATTTAGATCTGGAATTTGGAGAAAAAGTGTCAGGCTGAATTTATCCCCCACACAATCCCTACTATGGGTTTGTAGAAAAGAAAGAGAAGATTTTTTTGTCTGGCACTATTTTTTCAGAAATTTTTAGATGGCTTTTGGGAGAGGTAAGTAAGAAAACAGATTAAATTTGTCAATAATAAGATTTTCTGGAAAATACCAACGATTAAAATAAAATCCCTTTTTTATCTTATAAACTTTTAGGAAGTTTTTAGGATAGGCAAATTGGAAATAAATTAAAAAATGGATGGGGACATACCTGAAAATGATATTAAGAAAGTGTCAGGCAGAAAATTTATGTGGCATCTGGAGGGCAAAGAAAAGACCTAAAACTGAAAGGAAAATTAAAAGGTGTCAGGCAAATAGGCAAATAACTAAGAAATAAGTAAGGAAAGAGAAAGTGTCAGGCAAAAAATTTAGGTGGGCATTTGTGGGGGCAAACAGAAGAAAAACTTAAAATTAGCAATGACTTAAAATCTTCTGGTAAAAACCAATGCAATGATTAAATAAAATCTTTTTTTCCTTCTGTGAACCTTTTGTGATGCATTTAAGGGAGGTAAATAAAAAAATTGAAATCTTACTAATGGAACTTGAGGAAATAATAAATTCAGAAAACAGCAAAGAAGGAAAGGAAAAACTTAACTTATTCATTGAAAAATGGAAAAAGATTTACAGATTTTTAAACAACCTTGAAAGTAGAAATTACACCTATTTTCTTCTTGCACTAAAAAAGTGAAAAGTTATTTGAGAATAACAATCTGTATGGAAATGTGTTTTAATGAATTGAAGGATTACATAGGAATTTGAGTGTTTTTCCAGGACCAAGAAAATGCTTAATAAGTTTTTTAAAAGAGAAAGATTCTTGCCATTTTAATTACAAATTGAAAAAACGAATAAATTTTGTGCTATAATTTGAAGGGGGAGTTTAGATTGAAAAGTCTTGGAAAATATGAAATTGTGAAGTTGATTGGAAAGGGAAGTGTAGGGGAGGTTTATAAGGCCTTTGATCCCATAATTGATAGATTTGTGGCAATTAAGGTCATTTTCCCTGAAATGATTGAAAATAAAGAGTATTTTAGTCGTTTTAAAAAAGAGATAAGGGCTCAGGGGAAATTAATCCATCCAAATATTGCGGTTATTTTTGATGTGGGCTTTATAGATGGAAAATATGCAATAATCATGGAGTATATTGATGGCATTAGTTTAAGACAGTACATGAGAAGGCATAAAATAGTCACTCTAAGGAATTTTTTTGCCATAACCTCTCAAATATGTGATGGTTTACAATTTGCCCATTCCCAGGGGGTTATTCACAGGGACATTAAGCCTGAAAATATATTTATAAGTGTGGATGGTGTTGTGAAGATAATAGATTTTAGCATTGCTAAACTCCACTCTTCAAATGTCACTGCTACTGATATGAATATGTTGCTTGGAACAGCTCCATATATGTCTCCTGAACAGATTAATGGAGGAGATATCAC
>JAMOQF010000149.1 GCA_027064125.1 Acidobacteriota bacterium | reverse complement strand
TACCAGAAAAGTTAATAGCCTTTTTTCCAACAAGGTGCTATGAAGACCTTTACAGAGATAGAAAAATTCTTACCCTAATAAAAAGGGAATACATTCTTGAAAGACTTGGAGAATATACAGCGCGTCTTGACATATATTCCATTGACCCAAAAATTTTAATTTTAAAAGATTTCCCTGAAATCGTAAATTAAATCAACTACCCTAATGGAAATGTTATAAATTTCTTCCATTTCAAATTTATTTATTAAATCACTTAGATTGACTTTCATGGAAGATGAAAACTTTAAAATGTAGAAATCATCCTTTCTCCTAAAATTCATCTTATAAATTATTTTCTTTTTAAGTGCCTTTTGGGAAAATCTAAATTCCCACAGACTTCCAGTTTTAATCAGGGTATAGGGAAGAAAGTTTTCCTTTAAAAAAGAATCTATCGCCTTTAAAATTTCCCTTTCATCTTCAAAAAATATTTTAAATTTCAGGGATATACCCACTGGATGGGACTTAAGTTCTTTTAATATCTTAAAATCCCTTAGCGAAACGGGGTAGGATAAATTTAAATCTCCAAGGAATTTAACTTCAAACACACTCTTACCATAAAAGAAGGGAAATTTCCTGCAATTTTCTTTTAATGTGAAGAGATTTTCCCTCATTTCAAAAATCACATGAACATATTGAGGATACTTTTCAAAAAATTGGGACATCAGATTACTATTTATCCACTTTTTATTTCCTCCATAAAATTTTTCTGAAATATCAACCTCTACCAAAAATTTTTTATATTTTCTTTTCAAAGTCAAAATATCTTCAAGTTGCTTAACTTCATTTAAATCAATGGGCTCAATAAAATGATTTTTTATACTTTTCCGTTCCTCCCTGGTGCATACACCACATCCAATACACTCACTTTGAAAACAGTTTAAATTTTCTCTCCTCTTAAAAAATTCTTCTAAAAATTCCCTTGAAACTCCTCCTTTTACTTCAAAGGGAAATTCTTTCGTATTTTTTCCTTCAGGAATTTTTTTGATAATGTCTAAAATCTCATCTAAATATCTTTTGTGGAAAAATATATCCTTTTTAAACATTTTCTCAAGAAGTTCATTTCCACCCTTTATATTTTTTGAGAGAAAATTTTCAATGAGATACTCTCTTAAATCCATTGCCTCCCTGAATTGAAATCCATTTTTCCTACAAATTCCAGCAATTTTTCTTTTAATTTCTCTTAAGTATTCAACTCCAACAATTTCATCCTCGTAAAAGACAGGCGTCTTCCTCATTCTTACAAGATAGCCAAAACTAAATATTAGCCTGGCACTTCTTTTACCCTTTGAGATACTTTCTCTCAATTCCTCTAAAAACATTGAAAATGAAGTAATGTCTTCATCCCCTTCCCTTCCACATAAAATGTAAAATAGCTTTATCTCCCTAACCCCCATTAAAATTAGTTTTTTTATGAAATCAACGAGTAAAGAATCGGGAAAGTACTTGTTATAATATTTTCTAATATTTTCACTTATTCCTTCAATTCCAAAGGTAAAACTTCTCTTTCCACTTAAAAGTTCAACATCAAGTAACCAATCATTTTCAAAAAGTATGTCCACCCTCTGACTCTTTGCCGAAACCCTTGAAAAGTATTTATTCAACCTTACAAGAAGTTTTCCTATGTTGGTATGAGTATTGAAATTAAGGGAAAATAAATTTATTTCCTCACTACCCCTTTTTTCTTTGATTTTAATTGCTTCTTTTATCAAATCCTCAAATGGGATTTCTCTATAGGGTTTTCTCTCAAAACCCTCAAAACAGAAACTACAGAAAAAGGGACATCCATAACTAATTTGTAGAAAAGAAGTGTCTGATTCCTCGCAGTTTAAAAGTGGAAAGTTACTTCCCATTGCCTTTAAATTCCTGTTTATACTTTGATATACCACTTTTTTAGGAAAATAAGGAGTGTAAAAGTGGGGGATATTCTCTGAAATATCCGCGAGAAGATTAACCTTATTATTTTTCCCAATTTCTTTAAAAAACTTTACAATTTTTTTTCCCCATCCTTCCCCTTCCCCTATGAAAATTCCATCCACTACCGATTGATTTTTGGATTTAAAAAGAAATCCAGAAAGAGAGGCATTTAAGCCCCCCAAAATAACCAGGGGATAATCCTTTCTTCTATCTGAATTGTAAAATGGAAAAAATGAGTTTTTAAAAAGATGGGGCAAATTTAATAGTTCAAGAATATGGGAATTTGAAATTAGGATTAAATCAAATTCCCGTGGAGAAAAAAAACTTCTTCTTCCCACTAAAAAGGGAATTCTGTTTTTTTTAAAGATATCTTTAATTGGTTCAGGGGGAAAAAAGGCAAAATCCACAAATATATCTTCACCACCATTTTTGCACTCTTCATACAAAAATAGATGGGAAAAACTCTTTGAAATCTCCCTATAGTTTGAAAGCCTTACAATGAGTATTTTAAGTGGGCTTTTTTCAAATTCATCAATAAAGTTCTGATTTATCCCCTCTACAAATTCCTCAAATCGTAAAAAAAATGTTTTTTTACTAATAAAAAACCTTCTAAAATTCATAACCATAAAAGTTTACCACAGTGAAAAGGTGCCAGGCACAATTTTTTATATCTGAAATTTGATGTCATATTTGGTGTCAGGCACAATTTTCTACTAAATTTTCCCAATAATTTTACTGAGATTGCACAAGTTTTCTGGTATAATATGGGCTATTATTTGAACATAATTTTTTTGTAGAGAGGGGAATAAACCACTGTGAAAGATAAAAAAGAGGAACAAAAAATTAAAAATAGTGAATACAATGCCTCTTCCATAGAAGTACTTGAAGGTCTTGAAGCGGTAAGAAAAAGACCGGGAATGTACATAGGTACTACAGGTATCGAAGGACTCCATCACCTCGTATATGAACTTGTGGACAACTCAATAGATGAGGCAATGGCAGGATTTTGCACAAAAATTGAAGTTACCATCCACCTTGACAACTCAGTTACTGTACTTGACAATGGAAGAGGAATACCCGTTGACACTCATAAAAGTGGGAAGCCAGCTGCAGAAGTGGTAATGACCCAATTGCACGCAGGGGGAAAGTTTTCTCACAGTGCATATAAGGTAAGCGGTGGATTGCATGGTGTGGGGGCTTCTGTTGTAAATGCCCTTTCTGAATGGCTGGAACTTGAGATAAAAAGGGATGGAAAGGTATATCAACAGTTTTATAAAAGAGGAAAACCAATTTCCAAACTAAAGGTTACGGGTGTCACAAAAAAAAGCGGAACAAAGATAACCTTTAAACCAGATGAAACCATTTTTGAAACCATAAACTTCCACTATGACACACTTGCCCAAAGGTTGAGGGAACTCGCCTTTTTAAACAAAGGCCTAAAAATAATAATTAAAGATGAAAGGGAAGATAAGAAAAACGAATTTCTCTATAAAGGGGGGGTAGAAGAATTTGTTCAGTATATAAATAGAAATAAAAAAGTACTTCACAAAAAACCAATAAATATCGAATCTGAAAAGGACGGAGTTGTTGTCCAGGTTGCAATACAATACAACGATACCTATAAAGAAAATGTCATAACCTTTGTCAATAATATTAATACAAAGGAAGGTGGCACTCACCTCATAGGATTTAGATCCGCACTTACAAGAAGTATAAATTCCTTTGCACAAAAAGAAGGTCTCCTGAAAAAAATTAAGAGAAATCTCTCCGGAGATGATGTAAGAGAAGGACTTGTAGCAATCATAAGCATCAGACATCCCAATCCCCAGTTTGAAGGTCAGACAAAGATGAAACTTGGAAATAGTGAAGTTAAGGGGATTGTGGAAACAATTGTAAATGAAAAATTAAGCGAATACTTTGAAACAAATCCTGAAGTTGGAAGGAAAATTGTTAAAAAAGCCATTGAAGCCTCCGAGGCAAGGGAGGCAGCAAGAAAGGCAAGAGATCTTACAAGGAGAAAAAGTGCCTTAGATTCCATGTCCCTTCCCGGAAAACTTGCAGACTGTCAGGAAAAGGATCCTGAAAAAAGTGAACTTTTTATAGTTGAGGGAGACAGTGCAGGAGGTTCTGCAAAGCAGGGAAGAGATAGACGATTTCAGGCAATTTTGCCAATTAAAGGAAAGATTTTAAATGTTGAAAAGGCAAGATTTGATAAACTTCTTAAACATGAAGAAATAAAAGCAATAATAACAGCCCTGGGTACAGGTATTGGAGATGACTTCAATATAAATAAATTGAGATATCACAAAATAATCTTTATGACCGATGCAGATGTGGATGGAGCACACATTAGAACACTACTTTTAACTTTCTTTTTCAGGCACATGACACAACTAATTGAGAGGGGTTATGTGTATATTGCACAACCACCCCTTTTTAAAGTAAAAATAGGGAAAAAGGAATACTACATAAAAGATGAAAAAGAACTTTCAGAATTTATTTTAAAGAGGGGAATATCTGAATCAAAAGTATTTACAGGTAAAAATATTGAACTTTCAGGGAAAAAACTTTTAAATTACATGAAAAAAATTGAAGAGTATTACAAGATAAAAAACAAATTCCACAGAAAATTTAAAGATGACAGATTGGCAGAAATCATCATGGAATTTTTCAAAAACTATTTAAATCCACAATATGACAACATGGAAATTGAAGAACTTTTTGGAAATAAAGACTTTATCCTGGAATTTTCCCATTTTCTATTGGAAAAGGGATACACCACAAAAAATATTACAAAAGATGTAGAGTATAACCTATATGAAACTGAAGTTGTAAATGGCAAGAATAACAGCATCAAAATAACATATAACATTTTTACCACAGCAGAATTTCACAGATTGTATTATCTCCACAGTGAAATTGAAGAATATAACCACCCACCATTCAAATTAGTAGACAAAAAAGGAGAATATGAAATTGAAAGCATTGAAAAACTTCTCTCCCACATTGTAGAAGTTCAAAAAAAGGAAATATCCATTCAAAGATACAAAGGTCTTGGTGAAATGAATCCCGAGCAACTCTGGGAAACAACCATGAATCCAGAGACAAGGACTCTTTTACAGGTTTCAATTGAAGATGCCGTTGAAGCGGATGAAATCTTCTCACTGCTTATGGGAGAAGATGTATCCTCCAGAAGAAAATTTATAGAAGAAAACGCATTACTTGTAAGAAATTTAGATGTTTAGAGGTAAAAAATGTCCTTTACAGTTGTAAAACACCCTTTAATTGAACACAAATTGGGACTTTTAAGGGATGTAAAATGCAGTACCGGGAAGTTCCGGGAACTTACTTACGAAATAACTCTACTTTTAACCTATGAAGCCACAAGGGATCTTGAAACGGAAGAGTATGAAGTTGAAGGATGGGCTGGAAAGGTCATCTGTAGAAAAATTTCAGGGAAAAAGGTCACTGTAATACCCATTTTAAGGGCAGGCCTTGGAATGCTTGGAGCAGTTCTTGAACTTCTTCCCTCAGCAAGAGTAAGTGTAGTTGGACTTTATAGAAATGAGGAGACCCTTGAACCAGTTGAGTACTATAAAAAATTCTGTTCAGATATAGATAAGAGGATTTCAATAATTATTGATCCAATGCTTGCCACTGGAAACTCCCTCTGTGCAACCATCGATATGATAAAAAGGGCGGGAGGGAAAAAAATCAAGGTAATTTCCCTTGTATCGGCGCCAGAAGGAGTTAAAAATGTTCAGGAAAAATTTCCAGAGGTACAGATCTATACAGCAGCATTGGATGAAAAATTAAATGATATTGGATATATTTTGCCGGGACTTGGGGATGCAGGAGACAGATTATTTGGAACAAAGTAAATATGTTATCCCTTAAAAATCTTGAAAAGGTAAAGCCATTTTTTGAGAAAATCTCAAGGGGAGAAAGGGACCTAAACTCATTTTCAAAATTTTTAAAGGAAGAAAACCTTTCAAGAAATGAGAAAAAGGTACTTTCAAGGCTTTTAATTGAATCCATAACTTTTAAAAACAGGAACAGATATATCATTGAATTTTTTTCAAAAAAGAGCAAAAGAAATTTTTATAAAAATGATATAAAACTCTTTTTTGCAATAAACTCCCTATTAAGAGGATTGCCCAGAAGATTTGATCTTGTGGAAGAGAGAAATTTAATTGTTAAACTTCTTAAAAAAAATAAATATAAACTTCTCAAAGATTTCTTAGAAAATGAATATATAGAAAATTTAAAAGGTCTAAAGGAAAAAGATTTAGTCAAATTTTATGAAGTAACTCAATCACATCCCGGATGGTTTATTAAAAATTTATTTAAAGATCTTGGAAATGAAAAAAGCATAAAAATTTTAAAATACAACAACCTTGAACCATTTATCTATTTTAAAGGTGGTCTACAAGAAGGCAAAATACCTCTTGAAGATTTTTTAATAGAAGGAGTTTTCTCTTCCAGCAAAATTTTATTTTCAACTTTTCATGACTTTTACTTTAAAAGCCTTTCACCTAAAAAGGGAGAAAAAATCTTGATTTGTGGAGATAAAATAAGTAGTACTCACGTGTCATATCTCATCACAAAAGGAGTTAGAATTTTTATAATAAGTGAAAAAAACTTTAAAAAAGATGAAAATATAGAATTTGTAAAATTAAAGGAAGTAGAAAAAATATCTCCGGATAGGATAATTTTTCTCACAAAAAGTTCAGAATGTGGAAATTGGAGGAACAAAGTGGAACTCCGATGGACAATCACTCCCGAAATTGCCAAAAAAAGAAGAGAAAAAAATTTAGAAGAACTACTAAAGATTTTAAAAAACGTGAAGGGAAGGTGCCAGGCAGAAATTGTTAGCGAATCAATTTTAGATTTTGAAAATGGAGCACTTTTAAAAATGTTAAAAAGAAATCTCAGAATAAGGTCCATAAAAAGAGGAGATTTTGAAAAAATCGCTTTTAGAAAAGGAATGGGCTACCTATTTTTACCCTCAAAACTACTTGATATATCTGGAGGTTTTGTTTCTATTCTGGAGAAATTTTAATTTTCTCTCCATATTTTTGGAATTAATCTTTAAAAGAATAATCCCATCATGGGGCGATAGGACAACGGAGTTGACAATTTCTCCACTGTTTACCAAAGGATCTTGTGTTCCCAATATCTTTTTGTAATTTTTCCCGAGATCCACAAAAATTTCACCATTTGAATTATTACAAATTGCAAGTCCCCGTTCAAATTCTCTGTACATGAGTACCTTTCTGTCTCCATAAATCTTCACATCATCTATTATTATTTTTCCCTTATTTCTTATTCCAAATATTAAATAGTAATCTGAAGCATCTCCAAGGGTTATACACTTTCTATAACTTTTATACTCCCCTAAATTGGCTTCTTTTCCAAAAAAATTTCCCCTATCAAGCAAAAAGGGTTCCTGGTCAGATTTTGATCTAAAAATATAATAAAAATCCGTATCTTTACCTCTTTCAAGTATTTCATAGTCAAATTCCACTATGAGTTCCTCACCAGTTCTAAAATTTCCAACTGGAGAAGATAAGAATTCATTCCACTCATAGAAAGAATTTAGACTGTCTCCAATGATTGACTTCCCATTTAGCCCACTCAATTTGATGTGTGCAACATTTTCATCCATATCCCAGGAAAGGTTTTCAAAATCTTCTTCCAACTCCGGTGGATTTAAAACAAGAACCGGTTTCCCTGTAGGCTCTCCTAAGTCACAGTCAAATTCATCATACCACCAATTTGTGTTGTGATATTGAGCTCCATTGTCATAAGAGAAAAATCCATCCCCCATCAGTGTAGATGTTAGAAAAAATCTCATTTTTCTGTAATCGTTTTCTTCTCCAACACCATTTATTCCTCCTATAAAGGGATATCTATGTGTATCTACCATATTTAAATAAGTTTCCATTTCATTAAACCAGTTGTCCCACATGGTAAACTCTTCAATTAGGGCTCCATTTAAGTACTCTCCATAGGTATATCCCCCATTTCCCATTATCAAAAAACCAGGGCTCCTTTTCCTTATCGAGGAGAGAATGTTTTCCATTCCTTGGTGCCAGGCAACATCTATTTTTTCTTCGCCATCTGGAATGCCATCTAAATCAATATCTATACAATTAGCCACCCAGGAAACATTATCCCAGCAATTATCCACATAAAATCCATCCCATAAACCAGAAGATAATATATATGTGGAAACAAAATAGGAAAAAATATCCCCCCACGTCATATTATTTACTACTGGACACAGATTACTACAATTTAACATAAAAGTGCCAGGCCAAAAAACAATGTGTTCCCCATTGCAATCTGAAAGCCACCAATTTGAGTCTATCATATCGTAGAGATTCCTTCTCAAATAACTTCTTTCAAGTTCTCCAGAATCGGTCTCAATTTCTTCGCTTGTCATATATGAAAGCAGGAAAGAATCTCCATTTAACCTCTTTATATCCTTCAAACAATCTGGTGAAATCCTTTGATTTTCCATATCTAAGATTACTAAATCCCTTCTGGCAAGAGGCAAAACATCCGAATCATCTATATATGTTGGAAGAAAATAACTCATTAGAAGGGGATACCTTCTCAATTTAAATGGAATGGTTTTTTTAAATTTTCCATTTTTGTAAGTTATTGGGGGAGGAATTGAGTACTCAGAAAGGATTAGAATTTTTTTTAGATCTTCATTTTTTATATTCTCAATACTCAGTTTTGTAAAATCATTTCCACTTAAGAGGACCTCTTTTTCGTAAAAAACACCATTACTTCCATAAAAAAGGAGAGATAAATTCAAGTCAATGCTGTGGGGATTAAAAAAATAGATGTAATTTTCTCCACCATAGGCAAAAAAATATTTTTTATGCCATCTTGGTTTAATCTCAACAAGAATGGAACTTTCTCCCTTTTTTAAATATTGGAAAACCAAAACCCCATTCTGAACCTCAATTTCTCTTATACTTTCCTTAGGGTAAAAATCTAAAGATGAATTGCCACCCACAAAATATTCTTTA
>JAMOQF010000148.1 GCA_027064125.1 Acidobacteriota bacterium | reverse complement strand
TTATATTGAGTATCATTTAAATAAAAAGGCCATTTTTTAATTTCTACTAAATTTTCATCTATTTCATTTGTATAGAGATATTGTATACCTATTGTCTCTAATTTAAATGCATTTATCAATTTTTTTTTATTTTTTTCAATCATTGATATTGAGGTAGAGAGATTCTGGAAAAGGATTCCCAATGAGATAGAAATAATTAAAAAAGCAATAATTACCTCTATTAAAATAAATCCAGATTTCTTTTTTTTATTCACAAAATGTAACAATGCATTATTTATTTTAAATCTAATTCTAAATTATTTTTAATAAGCTCTAATCTCTGTTTTACTAAAGGAGGAGCAGAAATAGAAGAAAGAAAATTTAAAAAATATATTACTTCTTTATAAACTTCTTCTTCTGAAAAATAAAGATTTTCTTTTTGATTTAGAGATATAAGCTGAACACCAAAATATTTAAATAGTTGTTTAAAAAAATTAAATCCAGTTAGGCTAAATCTAAATTTTGATAAAACAAAGATCTTTTTTATTTTGTAGTTTAACACCTCATTTACAAGTCTAAGAAATTCAGGTCTCTCAAGATCCAGCCCTGAGCCTATATCTTGATATATGTCTTCAATAATGATCCCATGGGAAAGACAGTATTGATTCACAAGCTCAATCTGTTTTTTCAGTTCTTTTCCCTTAGGCTCAGAAAATACTCTTACATAGATGACGTTTTTTCTGGGACTTCCTTTTCCTAAAAGGGCATAAACACTATCATCGTCATATTCATATCTTCCAGAAAATAATTTTGTAGCCTTAATTTTTCCTTGCTTTACATATTTAGACAAAGTAGACCTGGAAATGCCTAGTAAATTTAACACCTCTTTAGCTTTCATCTTATCTCCTTACGGTTGGAGGCCCCTTCCGTAAGGAAGGAGTAGTTGACAAACTTGCAACTTATACGATTTTATGCTAACCGTCAACAGATTGAAACAAAGTTGATAAAATTTTAGGGAGTAAATCTTGAAAATATCAGCTATTATTCTAACCCTGAATGCCTCTCTATATATAAAGAAACAAATTAAAATGCTAAAAAACCAGACCTTATCTCCAGATGAGATAATAATTATAGACTCATCATCCACTGATAATACATGTGCAATAGCCAGAAATGAAGGTATAGAACCTATTATAATTCCAAAGGAAAAATTTTCTCATGGCGGAACGAGAAACTTTGCAGCAAAAATAGCTAAAGGAGATATTTTGGTCTTTTTTTCTCAAGACGCTATCCCTTATGACAACTATGTGCTAAAACATCTAATCAAGCATTTGTATAAATCAGATGATATAATTGCTTCTTATGGAAGGCATGTGCCATATCAAAATGCCAAACCAACAGAGATTGTAGCAAGAAAAATAAATTATCCAGAAGTTTTTATTACAAAAGATATAAGCTATGTTTCTTATATGGGAGCAAAGACTTTCTTTTTTTCCAATGTGTGTTCAGCAATAAAAAAAGATATATTAAATAAAATTGGAGGTTTCCCAGAGGATGTTTTTATGTCAGAAGATACAATCTTTGCAGCAAAGGCCATAAATAGTGGCTATAAAATTGTATATGTCCCAGAAGCTAAAGTATTACATTCTCATGACTTTTCCCCTCTGGAATATTTTAAGCGTTATTACTATATAGGCAGATCTCTAT
>JAMOQF010000147.1 GCA_027064125.1 Acidobacteriota bacterium | reverse complement strand
CTATTTACCTTCACCAAATGCCTTCCTGTAGGCTTATAGGGAGAAAAAGGAATTTTATTTAATCGCTGGTTTTTACCAGAGGAGTTTAATTCTGCCAGTTTTAGTTTTCTTATTGCTTTCCCACCCTGAAAGCCTTCTGAAGGTTTATAGGAAAGTAAGGGGATGTGGTTAATCGTTGTTTTTTGACAGAAGATTTCAAGTGATTGCCAGTATTTAATCTGTTTTCTTACTTGCCTCCCCAGATGCCACATAAATTTCCTGCCTGACACTTTTTATCTAAAATCTTGCCTGACACCAATTTTAATCAAATTCAGGTCTGTTCCTTATTCCATTGCCCCTAACTGACATCTTTTTTTAAATTTATATAAATCCATAATTTATATCTCAAATGCAGATCTGTCCACCTGACTTCCCAGGTAGCGTCCTTTAAACCACATAAATTGACCTTTTAATTAAATCTAAAAGATACGGACTAAACCAAATGTTTACATAAAATCCACTCATGTAGTTGATAGATGAAAATCTCTTCTCTTATAATTCCTATATACAAAATTTTGGGTATGTCTCGATTTTGAAAGCAATCTAAATGGATGATATTTCAATTAAAAAATTAAATGCTACCATTTTTACCTCTAAAGACCGTAAACCACACAATAAAGCCAGAAATTAAAATGAAAAGTAGAGTTAACCCAACAAGAGGAACAATCAAAATGTAAAAGAGACCAAGAATTGGTTCAAAAATCCTTCCAGTATGAATTTCAAGCATTACATTCCATAGGGACATTGGTTGATTTTTAATTTCAGGTGGCATGGATGGGAAATTTTTCTCACCACTTATCTTTTTAGCACCTTTATTAAAGTCAAAATAAATCTCCATATCCCCATTAAGTATATAGCCTGACACCAATTCATCTCCAATCTGACTGCCATTATTACCAGATTCTTCAAGGGGTTTCTTTTTTATATAATCGTGGATACTACCTGAATTAACATTCCATAGAAACAGACCTTCAAAAGAACCTATTAAAATTTCATCTTTATTAACTTTTTTAAAGACATTTACCCCCATAACACTTATGGGTGGCTGAGGGTATAAATATTTTAGAGGTGAATTAAAATCTACATCTGTGCAGTAAACCCCATCAATGGTTGCAATGTAGAAACAATTTTTAGAATCGTCATAGACAATTCCCCTTAATTTGTCAAACCATGCATTATTGGTATCGAGAATAGTATGGGGAATTTTCTTAACCCTTTCGGTGGAAATTGAAATGAGAAGTGGTGGACGAAGAAACATTCCCGTGGAAACTGTGATGATTAAAACTACCAGGTTAATCCATCCCACCCTGTTATGCCACTTCAAATTCCACTTCTGACTTTTCTGGATTTGAATCAATTCCCTTCTCTTTTTATTGTCATCTTTTAACCTATATGAATTTACAAAAAGAAATAAACCCGTTATTGTCAAAAATGTAAAAATTATCCCAACCATGTCCACAATTAGTTTTCCAGCACTACCATAAATTTCACCACTGTGAATTAACCAGAGTGTTTTAAAGAGCCCAACTTTGTTGTCATACCCTTCAGGTGGCGGAAGGATAAATTTATGAAAAGTGTGGAAATCAGTACTTTTAAAAAGAAATGATCTGCTTAAAACATAAAGGGTATCTCCCACCTCGATAATATCCATGATTGCAGGATTGCGTAATTTTAGAGGAATTTTTTCCCATCTTCCTTCTTTATCATCAAAACAAAATAATCCAAAAAGCGTTCCGGCAAAAAGTTTACCATCATGCGTTTTTATAACTTTATATACTTTATGATTGTCAACGCCCTTTCCAAAACCAGCATTAAAGTTTTGAAATCTGTTAAAATTTTTATCTGTAAGGTATATCCCAATATTTCCATAAATTAAGAATTTATCTTCCGAAATTTTTACCATCCCCTTTACGGATCCCAGATTCCAATTATTATATTGATACTTTTCAGGCAGAAGATTTCGATTTACATCTATTAGCGAAACAAGACTTCGGTGATTCAAAACAATCCCTGAAATGGCAAAAAGGAGAATAAAAATAGTTATGGAAATACTCAACCACTTGTGGTATTTAGTTAAAAACTTAATCATATATCACTCGATTTGAAATTAAAATAGCAATATGACAAAATATCAAAACATAAATATTCTCAGCAAAATATTTTATAGTACTTTAGGTAAACCCCTTTGTCAAATTCACTATTTTTTTCCATAAATCCATATGCAGGTTTTATCCAAGCCTTTTAGTTTAGTCAGGCTCTTCTTTGGGGAAATTATTATCTTGAAAACCACCTGTCAATACCATTTAATAACCTTATAAGGAAAGAAAGGAGGTCAAAAAACTCCTGTACTTAGCAAATAAGATCCATTTAAATATTCACAAAATAAACTAAGAAAAAAAGTTTTTCAATTTTTTCAATTTTGCATGACACTTTTTACCAGATCTCAAATCCAACTGTGCCTGATGCATATTTTCATTTGTTTTCAAATTCAGGTCTGTCCCCACCACTTTATTTTCTTGACTTTACTAAACTGTTAATAGTAGAATAAGGTTGAAAAGTACTTAGAAATCAAAAGGTTTTGTTTTTAAGTATTGAAGGGGTTTTGTGCCCTTTTAAAATGAAAGTAGGTCTTAATGAAAAATTATCTGAAAATAATCATCATATCCCAGCTCTTCTTCCTAACCTTCTCACTAAAGTTGTCTGCCAAAAAAATTTTGATTGACAGTGTAATTGTCGATAAATCTGATGGAAAACTTTACCTGCTTAGTTCAGGAAAAATCGTCAAATCCTTTCATGTTGTCTTTGGACAAAATCCAAAGGGTGCCAAACAAAAAGAAGGCGATGGGAAAACACCTGAAGGAAACTATACACTCGATTATAAAAACAGTTACAGTAAGTTCTACAAATCTATACTCATCTCATATCCTAATAAAAAAGACCTCGAAATAGCAAAAAGATTGGGAGTAAATCCCGGTGGAAACATCATGATTCACGGGCAGAAAAATGGATGGTCATGGGCTGAATTTGTATTACAACATTTTAACTGGACAAGGGGATGTATTGCACTTTCAAGTGAAAATATGGATAAACTGTGTCAACTAATTAAAGCAGGAACTCCCATAAAAATAAGACCTTAGTGAAAAATAGAATTTAAAATAAAAATCTATGGAGGATATTTAAAATGAAAACATCAATCAAACTTATAACATTTCTATTTATGATGCTTTTTCTAATTACTACAGCACAAGCCGAGATATGGGTCGTAAATAGTGCACATCAGGTTTTTCGAAGAAATGGAAATTCATGGATCCATGTTCCAAAAGTAAAGGCCACAGATGTAGGAGTAGCCGCAAATGGCACAGTCTGGATTATTGGAGAAAAAAATGAAACCTATGGACATCCAATTTATCGATGGATGGGAAATCATTTTAAGCAGACCAAAGGTCAGGCAACTCGCATTGACGTTGGGCCAAAAGGCTCTCCATGGGTAGTAAACAACAAAGGAAATATATTTAGGTTGGATAAATATGGAAATTGGAAACCTCTACCTGGAAGAGCATATGACATTGGGATAGGAAGAAATGGTACCGTATGGGTTGTTGGGGCCAATTCAGTATATGGAGGATATGGCATATATAGATGGAATGGAAATACATGGAAAAATATTCCCGGAGGTGCTGTGAGAATAGATGTAGATCCGCGAGGAAACGCATGGGTTGTAAACAGTTTAGATGAAATCTTCAGATGGAATGGCAATAAATGGATAAAATTACCTGGAAAAGCTAAAGATATTTCAGTTGATCAAAATGGAGTTGCTTGGGTTATAGGAACCGATAATGTTCCCGGTGGACATGGAATTTATAGATGGAATGGGAGTGGATGGACTCGAATTTCTGGAGGGGCTATAGCAATTTCAGCAGGTGGAAAAAGCCATTTTTCACCTAATCCAAATCCCTCCACAAGTAACACTTCAATATTGGCTATTTGTGGAACCTGGAAATGGTCTAACGGTGAAACAGTAAAAATCTTTAAAAATGGAAGAGCAACATCCTCACGTGGCAACATAGGCAAATGGAATTTTATCTGGCAAAACAACAGAATCCTCTATATCATAAACTGGAATAACGGTCAGTATATTGATAAATTACACCTAAATGGAAATCGTCTGGATGGAAATAACCAAATTGGTACGCATGTTTGGGGAACCAGACATTAAAATAGGTTGAGGTCTGACCCCATCTTTATAAGTTGAGGTCTAACCTCATTCTTACTAAAGTTTTGTCAACTTTAAAATTAGATCCTTTGCCTGCGGATATTTCTCAATTAATTCATCTCTTTTACCAATTTCAAGGTCAGAAAAGTCAAATCCTGGTGACATGGTAGTTCCCATTAAGGCAAAATTTCCCCCATCTTTTAACATACATCCCTGCCAAACATTTTTGGGGACCAAAATCTGTGGGATTTCTCCATTTAAAATATCATTTCCTATAATGATTTCCTCTTTCTCCCCATTGGGATGCAATTGAAGCATAATTACAGGATCGCCAAGATAAAAATGAAAAATTTCATCTGTCGGCAACCTGTGTATGTAAGAAAAGGTATTTGACGTTATCAAATAATATATTGCTGTGTAATAGGGTTTTGAAGATCCATATCTTGAAGGAAGAAACCTCTTTTCAATAATTTCGTCGGATCTATATGTCTCTCTGAAAAACCCACCTTCAAAGGGTAGAGGTTTCAGATGGAGAATTTTTATAATTTCTTCTGCCAACATGAAAAAATTATATCATATTTATGAATTAAGGTCTGACCCCATTACTAACTTTTGAAGAATGGATTCTCTTGCGATAAATAGATTTACCAACTTTGAAAAAGGCCTTTCTATTTTTAAAAAGCACCTTTATCCATTTAAAACTACTTTTCTGTGGAAAATATATACCGTGAAATATAACACGTGCAATAAGATGAAATAATTGGTATCCAATATCCCTATCTGAAAGACAATTAATGGATTTATAATTCATCTCCGAACTGTATGAAAAGGTCCACGCTTTTTTCAATTCCTGATGAACAATCTCTGGCGATATTCTCAATGGATGATGTGCCATTTCAAATGGCTGAACTTCAATCCAGTGAACAGGTCTTTCCAGCCTATTTTCAAACAAAAGTTTATCATATAGAGGAGTTCCGGGATATGGCGTGAGTTGTCCAAAAACAGGTAAACAGGGTGGCCACGTCTTTAACTGCTGAAAGGTTCGTTCTGCAATTCCCGGAGAATCATTGTCAAAACCAAAAATAAATGAAACAATAGCATAAATATCTTTTTGGGCGAGTTTCTCTAAAATACGCTTATAGTCCTTTGGTTTGTTCTGGTTTTTATGTACAAGTTTCAAATTGGTTTCATCTATTGACTCAAGTCCAATAAAAATCCACTTGCATCCAGATTCTGCAAGTAAATCTATAAGTTCATCATCTTTTAAAAGATTAATACTTATTTGAGCAAAATAAAATATCTGTGCGTTTGCAGCTATAATATCCCTTAAGAGTGACTTTGTTCTCTTCAAATTAATGGCAAAATTATCATCTACAAACAGGACTCCAACTCTTCCCCTTCCTTCCTTCACAATAGATTTTAAATTTAATAGTTCCTGCACCACACTCTCATTTGTTCTAAATCTAATGGAATTTCCAAAAAATCTTGTAACTGTGCAAAACTCACAGCCATAAGGACACCCACGCTGTGTTTCCACAGGTATCAGGAAGAAATTTTCCCATCCCTTTGCAAAATGTTTTATCATTGGTCGTAAAATTTTTGGTATATTGTTAAAACCACCAATATCTAACTCACTCCACGGAATTAAAGGGTAACTACCTAAATCTGGTTTTTCCTCTTTCCCATTTTTACCTGCATTTCTATATATTTTTTTCAAATTTCCATTTTTAGCATCCTCTACCATTTGAGGCCAGGTATTATCTGCCTCTCCTATTGCAACCGAATCAGCATGTTTTAACGCCTCTTCTGGCATTACGGTTACATGAGGTCCACCCATAACAACAGATATCCCCCTTTCACGTACTGCATCAGCAACTTTATATGCCTTTCCAATCATTCTTGTCATGGCTCCAATGCCCACCAGACCTATCCCATTTTCCACCACATATTCTGAGATTTCTTTTTCATTCATATTTTGAACTTTACGATCAGCAATAATTACCTCATGGTTTTCAGGTGTTAAAGCCTTCAAAAGAAACATCCAGAGATGAGGTATATAGTTGTAAGAAATCCCATCATCAGGATTATAAAGAAAAATTTTCAAATCAATTTCCTCCAATCTTATAAAAATAATATTTAAAACCCTCGAATTGAAAATTTGACAGGAAAAAACTCCATTTGATCAAAACGATTAGGTTTGACATAACTATCATACTCCCATTCAAACTTTTTTAAAAGGTTTTTATCAAAATTCTACATGAGAAGGAATAAACTTTTCATTCCAATACTTCAGATAATCATAAAATTCTAAAATTCAAAATATGAAATGGGGACAGATCTGAACTTGTGAACTTGAAATGAATTGAAAAGAAGTGACATGCAAGAAAAGATTAGGCAAGAAAAAGAAATAAAGAAATAAAAAACTTTTAGGAAAGACTTGATGTCATGCAAGATCTAAATTTGCGATTTAGATTAAAAATTTCCTGGTAAAAATTAGTAAGTATGACTCCTTTCCTCTACAAATATTCTAAGACTTTTTAGGGTAGGCAAATAAAAAAACTTAAAACTGGAAAGATTTAAAATAAAATATTCTGGCGAAAATTAACGATAATAACGATAAAGGAAAATCCTTTTTTCTTCTCTATAAACTTTTGAGGGGTTTTAGGGTTGGCAAATAAGAAAAGAAACTAAATACCGGCAAGGCTTAAAATCTTCTGGCAGAGATAAACAACTAAGATTGTCTCCTTTAGCTTCCTATAAACCCCCTGAAGGGTATTTAGGGTGAGCAAATAAAAAGGCCTGCTGACAAAATTTAAAAATTTTTCTGGCAAAGGTCAAGCAACTAAGCAAAACATCTTCTCTTTCTATAAACCTTTTTGAATGGTATTTGGGGATGGCAAAAAAAATTATTAAATTCTGGAAAAGATAATGTTTCTGACAGGAATCAATAATTAAGCACATTCCTTTTACCCTTCTATAAACCTTCTGGGGGGAATTTTGGGTGGGCAAGTAAAAAGTAAATTAAATTCAGCAAAAATGTGGTTTTTTAGCAGAGACTAATAAGTAAGATTAACCTCCTTTCTCTTCTATAAACCTTTAGGAGGGATTTGGGAAGGTAAATAAGAAAAAATCGAGTCCTTGCATGAATAAAATCTTTTAGCAAAAGCCAACGATTAAAGAAGATCCCTTTTTCGTTCTACAAACTTTTAAGGGGCTTTTAGGGTAGGTAAACATAAGAAGAAATTAAATTCAGACAGAGTTAACAATTTTATGGCAAAGATCAGTGATTAAAGTAAATTCCCTTTTCTTTTCCTTTTATAAACATTCTGGGATGTATTTTGGGGGAGGAATGGGGACAGACCTGAATTTGATTAAAATTGGTGTCAGGCAAGATTTTAGATAAAAAGTGTCAGTCAAGAAATTAAAGTGGCTTTTGGGGGAGGCAAATAAAAAAAACTTAACTCCGGTAAAAATAAAATCCATTAGCAGAAACTAACAATTAAGATTATTCCCCTTACTTTTCTATAAATCTACTGGAAGGCATTTTGGGTGGGCAAACAGAACAACAAATTAAATTCTGGCAAGCTTTAGAAATATTTCCGGAAGAACTAAACAATTAAAGAAAATTCCTTTCCATCTTATAAACTCTTAGGGAACATTTAGGAAAGGAAGAATAATAAATTGGAAAACAGAGCAATGTAAACAAACCTGATTGGTGGGACAGACCTGAATTTGTGAATAAATTTTTAAAAAGTGTCAGGCAAGAAATAAGGTGGATAAGAAGGGAAAATGTATGAGGGAGAATTGGCATCAGGCAAAACTGAAAAAAATTAAAAGACCTCTTTTTTAAAAAATATCCAATAAATTTTATTTACTAACCAGAAAAATTTTTTTAACTCTCTACATAAGAGTTAGAGGTTTTTCCCCAGAATGAAGTAAGCGTAGAAAAATTTTTATATCTCTTTTTTAACGACAAAAATTCATGACCTTCCTCAAAAAGTTTAAGGTTTTCTTTTGCTACTTGCCTTTTTTTATATCCCGAAAGAAGAAATTAAAAAACCTTGCACAATTAAATTGACATTACCGTCTCTTTTTAAAACTTGTAAATAAAAAAAATATGAATTATTTTATTATTTT
>JAMOQF010000146.1 GCA_027064125.1 Acidobacteriota bacterium | reverse complement strand
ACTAAAATACCATTTACATCCCCATTTCTATTCAGTTCATCTATCTTTTCCAGTAATTCCCCCTCCCCTATTTCAGAAGGAAGTTCAAGATGCCTTGAAATAATCCCAACATCCCTACAGGTTTTTATCTTTCTCTTTACATATACCTTTGATGCCGGATGATCCCCCACAAGGATTGTGGCAAGAGATGGAGAAGTTCCATATTTTTCTCTTAAAAAAGTTACCTCACCCTTCACCTCTTCTAAAATTTTCTCAGCAACCCTTCTTCCATCTAATTTTTCCATTTTTCCACCTACTTAATTTCAAATTTATTTACACTCAAATTTCCAGAATAATCAATTGCCCTAAAAATAAGGGTTTTGCCAGTAAAACCTTTCCCGAGTTTGATACTATATTTTTCAATCCTGTCATCTGAAATTTTATCCAGAGGAAAAACCCTCCTCCACTTCTTTTCATCTGAAAGTCTGTATTCAGCAGCAAAAATTGTGGAATACTTGTCTTTCACAACCACATCCAGTTTGTTCTGAAGTTGGGAAAACTCTATTGAAGGCCCGCTGGTGTCAATAATAACTTTTTTTGAAATTATAAAATCCATCCTCGCAGGAAAATCTTCGGTACTGTTTTTATCCGTAGCAATCACCTTGAAAAAATAGGCCCCATCTTTTAACTCCCCCTTTGAGATATTACAAAATTCATAGTGAGTATCTTTAACAAGTAATTTCCAATTACTTACCCCCTCTTCTCTATAGTACACCGAATATGTAAGGAAATCCCCATCCTTATCCTCACCATTCCAGTAAAGGGAATACCCTCCGGGATAAAATAACTTTCTGGGAGAGTTCAAATTTGGAAGCTGTATTGCAGAAAGTATGTATGATGGTATAGAAAGTGTGGAGTATTTTCCAAAATCTGGGATTATCAGACTCTGATTCATTACCACAGGTTTAGAAAATAAAATATTTGGAGGATTTAAATATATTCCCTTTAAAATAGGTTTTTGATTTTTGGAAAGATACGCAAAATCAATGGATTCAACATAATTTTTATCATCTTCTAAAACCTGATCCGATGGATTTGTAAGCACCAATTTTATCTGAAAAAATCTAACGGGCTTTTTAAAATCTCCTATCTTTTGCCACATACTCCAGGTTTCATCTGGTTCTTCTACATTACCTCCACGAATAAAATACTCACACTTTAAATTTTTGCCAAACTTATCTACAAATACTTTGCCGGGGGTGGAAAGAAATTCTGTATCAATAATATCTGAAAAATATTCACCACTTTTTGCGCTATTACCCTTTAAAACAGCCACTTCTCCAGGATTTGAAAAGATCAGGTATGTGCCCTCATTACCCTTTACCATCTGTGTCAACTGGTAATCCCTTTTTTCACATATTAAAGTGGTATAGTTAAAATTATCCACTCTGTAAATTCTACCGGATAAAGTCCCCACATAAACTCCATCTTCATCTAAAAGGAGGGAAAAACCTATCTCTTTTTTTGAACTCCAGATAACTGAAACATTAAAATTCCTGTCTATCTTATATAAATAGGAGATTCTTCCATTAACTTTTCCTCCTTTTGCCGCAACTGTAATACTACCTCTATTTTTCTTCTCCTTTTTCTCTGATTTTTTCACGACTTCTGAAATTTCAAGATCCAATTTCTTTTTAGCAGAAAAAGAAAAATTCTGTTTCTTTTTCCTTATACATAGGGCATATATAACTCCATCTCTATCCAACTTTATATCTCTTATTTCACCACTTTCTGTATCAAACAGGGACTCCACATTCCCTTCAGATGCGTTCCACCTATAAATCCCCCCATTTGAACAGCCAAAAATAATTCCACCACTTCTGTCAGTGGCCATGGTGGTTATATGATCCTTATGGGAATCAAATAATTCCTCATACTTATCGCCATTTACTTTAAAAATTTTCCCCGGCATTCCAGTTGCAACAAAAAGGGAACCATCCTCTCCCTCAACTATTTTCCAGATATACTTGACTGGAAGATCTATAGATTTCACACTCTTACCATTTTTCGAAATAAAAATAACACTCCCTGAAGGAGATGTGCCAATAACAAGTTCTCCATCCTTTAAAATAGTCAGCGCAAATATATTTTTATCTACGGCCTTATAAAAAAGAGAAACTGCTCCATTTTTATCCACCTTAAAGACCTTACCTTCCCCAACACTTCCTATAAATAGATTTCCACTCTCATCCATTACTGCAGATGTGAGCACCGGATTTTGTATATCCGCAATTTTTACAATGGACCTCCCGAGGTATAACCTACCCTCGTAGGAAACCTCAAGATTCTCTACCTTCTTCCCACTTATAAAATCGCTATAACTGTCAATTCCCACATATCTCACCTTTGAAGCCATTAAAAACAGAAGCATGAGAAAGAAAAAGAATAAAAAAATTCCTGCCTTTTTCCCCATAACTATTTTACCTCGTCTGGATTTTTTATTTTTAATTTAAAAATTTTATAACCCTGGATGAGAAAACCTTCCGGATCAAAATTGCTTTCAACATAGTGGATATTTTTGATTTTAGAAATGTTAGAAAGGGTCTTTCCTGAAGTCAACAAATTGTAGTAGGAATAGGGCATATCCATAAGGGGTTTATCTCCTATCATAACCCCTGAAGATTTTCTATACAACTTTATATAGAGTTTATTGTTCTCTTTAACATCATTCAAAAGTTTAATAAGTTGAGATAGCGTGGAGATGGTATTAATATCAGGCTCAATTTCACTGTCAAGTTTCATTAGATTCCCACCATCTCCCACATATAAATTTAAATTTCCGGGAGTAATATCCTCGGGAATATAAAAGGTATAATCCCTCTTTACCCTTTTTTCCTTATTCAATAGATAATCCACATGCAATTTTACCTCATCTCCAGGGAAAAATTCCCTCCTATTTATCCATAGCCTTTCAATTTTGGCAATTTTTCTATCTGTAAAAAGTTCTATCTCCGCAGAAATATTGGTAAGTTTTACCCCCTGAAATCCCGATAACTTCAAAAAATAAACGGGCAAAGCCATAAACTCACCAAGTCCCTTCGCAACATTCATGTTTCCAAACAAATAGTTTTCAAAATGGACACTATCCTCTCCCTCAATCCCTATCTCTTCATTCATTCTAATTGTGGTATCCCCGTATAACTTATAATAGGCTGAAAGTATATTCTGAATAGAAAGAGTATATAAAAAGGGAGTAAAAATAGGATTCCTCATTATATTGTAAGAATAATTTCCAACCTCCTTACCATCTATTTTAAGCACAAGTTTAACAGGGACCATATCTGCTCCATCTCCGAGAATTCCACTAACGCCCATTCTCTCATCATACAAAACCTTCCCTATCAATTTTCCCATGGTAAATAGTTTAAAACTGTTATTTAAATTTTTAAGAACAGTAACCACATCTGAAGAATAAAAATTCATTTCACAACTTCCCATCTGCATAAAGGGATGCCCAAAGGCCCAAAATCTATTCCCATTAACAAAGGTAACTGTTCCCCCTGCCCCAAGGGAAAAATCTCCATCGCAAAGTGAAGCCACAACTGAATCCCCAGGTTTTAATTCTGAAATCCCCTTTTGTGATGGAGCGTTAACTTTTGAGGCAGTATCTACAAACTTTTTTACCGGAACAAAATTAAAGTAATTCAAAAATTCCAGTTCCCCATCTTTTACAAAAAAATCCCTTCCATCCAGAAAAATGGGAATGGGAATGGGATACAAATCTCCCATAACCTTTTTTTCAGGGAGAAGACTTTTACAAATATCTCCCATGAACTTATCGCAAGTTCCATTAAAATTAATCATTTCTCTGTAAATCTTGTTTAACACATCTACTGATACTACATTTTTTCTCTCAAACTTTCCAATTTTTAACATATTCTCAAAAGGAGTTATCCCACATATGGGCTCTGCAGAAAAGGTAAATCCGTAGGCAACTGCTCCAAGGAGTTTGCCATCAATAAAGACTGGAGAGCCACTCATTCCAGCAAAAATCCCATATTTTTCAGCCTTTTTACCTGTTAATCTCGCAATAATTATATTTTGGCCAGGGGCGGGATCCCTCACAATTCCCAGAATCTTTACCCCAAACCTTTCTGGAGAACTTCCAGAATAAACAGTATATCCATACCCCTCCATCCCCCTCTTCACTTCTGAAAGTTTAATGTAATTAACTGGAAAGAGAAATCTAAAAGAAATAAGCAAAAAGACAATCCAGAAAATCTTTCTCATAACCACTCCTAAATTTCATCAAAGAAAATTATATGTCTCCATAAAAAAAATACAAGAGTAATAAAAGACCATCTCTAAAAAAGAAAAGTCTAAATTACCTCTAAAACTTTACACAACATAAGAAATCAATAATCGCTATCCCCATAAGTTGGTACAATACAAATCAAGTGAAGGGGACCCTCTTCATACGCCATATATTGATGAAGTGAATTTTCAGGAACTACTGCTATGGTTCCCTCTTCAAGGGGATACTCATTTCCATCTACAAACAACTTTCCCCTTCCCTTTAGAATGATATTTACATGTTCCCACGGATGGGTGTGTCTTGGGGTATAACCTCCGGGATCAAGTATAAAAAGCCTCATAACATGTCCTTCCCAACCCTCACGGGGACCTATCAAAATTTTTTTAACAACTCCCTTTAAATCATCCCCGGCAGGGACTATTCCTTTTATTTTTGACACATGACTTATAAACACTTTGATACTCTCCTTTTCTACTTTTTTTTAAATGAATAAGAATCTATTAACTCCATATTTCTATTGTAGACAAACACCATTATCTTTTTCCCCATAACTTTTACCACAAGAAAATTTTTCTCAGTTGAGGTTGCCTTAACATTTTTATGCCATGGAGTGAATTTATCTATTGGATAGGTGGGAGCACCCGCTCCTCCAGAAATTATCTGCCAGAAACTATTTTTCACATCACTATCCACCGATTTATCCACAAGTGTTCTGGAATAATTGTGCTCATGTCCACAGAATAAAATATCTATATTGTAATCTGAGATTAATCTCAAAAATCTTTTCCTCACCTCATTTACATACTTATTTTTTCCATTGTAATACATAGCATCCTGAATGTGGCCTCCATTTGGAAAGGGAGGAGCGTGATCAAAGATAAAAATATGTTCCACACCATCCCTTTTAGCCCTTTTAAGTTCTTTCTCCAACCACTCAAACTGTTCCCCACAGAGGGTCCCATTTATATTATACTTGCTTAAATCCCTAACACCATGGGCAATTCCATAGGTGGTATCAAGTGCAATAAAAAGAGAATTTCCCCATCTAAAACTAAAAACTGTACCATCCATTGGTGGAAAATTCTTCCTGTGTTTTTTGGGACCATTTTGAGGATTTCTCAAATAAAAGGGTAGAATATTTTCAGGCCTTAAAGGAAGTTCATACGGAACAACCATAAATTTTCCAGAAGTAACCACATGGCCAAATATTTCGTGGTCTCCCCGGGTCTCAAAAAATGGGATGTAAGAAGAGAGAAATGAAGCCACTTTCCTATAGGAATTGAGTTCTCCAACAAAATCTAAGGGGGAATTGGTTATGAATGTGGCATAATCTCCCACCCCCACCACAAAATCCACTCCAGCAATATTAAATCCCTTCAAAACATCCTTCATGACGGAATAATTTACACCATATAGATTGGAATCACTGTTTTCATAAAAGGATCTACAATCCCCAAAAACTCCAAAGGAAAAGTTCTCATCTTTTTTGCACTTCGTTTTAAATTCATATGTTTTTGAAACATTGCAAAATTTAGAATTCTTATACTTCAAAACCACCCTGTAAAGATATTTTCTATCATATCCATTTACCCTTATTTTAAAATAGTGCTCAACTCCATGGGAAATAAAATCTGAAGTTTTATCCAATTTTCCTTCACCATACTGCAAAATGGCAAAGGCTGATTGTGATGTCCTAAATGAAACTGTAATTTCATTGTCTCCAGTATAGTCAATTGTTGGTTTCACATCAAATGATGGAACTTTATAAAAGCGATAAGCGTTTCCATATTTCATCGCAATCAGAGAAAATTCATAAAGATATGAGACAAAACTTTTACTACTTTTTTCAGGGAGAAAAAAAATCAACTTGTAGGTAAAATTCAAAGGTTTACCTGTGGGGAAAAATTTCCCATACATCCTTTTTATAATTGTATCTACCCTGAATTTTGAGACATAACAATTTTTCTTCACCTTCCGTGGCTTTAATTTGTAAAAGTACTGTGGAAAAGAAAGTTTGCTTTCTGAAAATTCCTTACCCACATATATTATTGGGAATAAATTCTCCCTATAGGTGTTAAAAGTTATCTTTACAAAATCCCCATCCAATGAAACCTCTGGATCACCTTTTAAAAAGAGCATATTGTGTACTCCAGGCTTTATGTCCTCTCTCAAAAGTTGTCTCTCTGAAAAAGGTGGTTTTTGTTGAACTATAGGTTTTCCCTTAAAAAGGGAAAGAAAATCTTCTGAAAAAAGAGAAACTGAAAGCAAAAAAATTAAAGTTGAAACTAAAAAAACTTTTCTTTTCATTCAAACTCCTTATTTTTTTTGCAATTTTTTATTTTATAACCTACTTCCAAAAATTTAAAAGTTTTTTTATCAAAAACCCACAAAAATAAAACCCTTGAAGAAATTTAAGCCTTTTCATAAAATGGAATTTATCTAAATTTCAAAGAGGTAAAGATGAAAAAATTAAACATTTTTATTTTGGCATTTTTAATGTTTTTTCAATTTTCATTTTCCACCAGTAAAATAGATAAAGAATTACTTTTTTCAGCAAAAAAATCATATGAAAGTGGAAATTACAAAGTTGCCCTTGAAAAATTAACCCAATACCTGGATAACTTTAAAAATTTTAAAAAAACTCTCTTAAACTACTCCCCAAGGGTTGAAAGGGCATATGCACTCAGGGGCAACTGTCACTACAAATTGAAAGAATTTAAAAAGGCCATAGATGATTACGATAAATCCCTGAGAATAAACAAAGAACAGGCAATTGTCTGGCACAACAGGGGACTATCTTATCTTGAAATGGGAAACATCTTAGAGGCAACAAACTCCTTTAAAAGGGCAATCTCAATAAACAGGCAGCAGGAAAAAAGTTATTACTATCTTGGAATTTCATATGAAAAATCGGGGAACATAGAAAAGGCTTTGAGTGAATTTAAAAAATTAATCTCAATAAATGAGATGAATGGAAATGGATATATGAAACTTATAAATATCTACATTTCCCAAAATAAATTGGAGAGGGCTAAAGATCTTCTCAAAATCTCCCTTGGAAAGGGAGAAAAACCTGTTTCCATATTCAAACTTGAGGATCCTCTTTTTGACATTTTCATCTATGGCTATTATGAAAAGCCATCCCTTGTAAACCAGATTATGGAATATTTGAGGATAAATAACTTCAAAAAGGCAGAAAAACTCTGTAGAGAAAAGTTAGAGGGAACTTCCCTAAAAACCCAAAAAGAGAGGGAAGAGGTAATGGAAAGCCTTGGCATTGTGTATTTCTCTGAAAAAAAGGATGACCTCGCGTTGAAGGAATTAAATGAGGCTCTGAAATTAAATCCCAGAAATATCCTGGTTCTTAATTATCTTGGACTTACATATTTTAGAATGGGAAATTTTAAAAAATCAGAAGAGTGTTTCAAAAGGGGAACAGAAATTGAAAAAAATCTAATATCAGATACCATGCTAAAATTTATGGAAAAGGTTAAACAGTGAGATTGAACTTAAGTTTAATACAGTTAAACATAAGAGAGGATGGAGATAAAAACCTTGAAAGGGCTCTTAAATTAATAAAGGGAACCATTTTACAGGGGGATTTCTTTATACTTCCCGAACTATTTATCACAAATTACTCTAAAATTGAGGAAAACATTGTCGAAAGAAAACACCCACTTTTCACACTTTTTGAGGAATTGAGTAAAAAATATCCTCAAAAATATTTTCTCACTGGTTCAATTCCCTTTAAAAGGGATGGAAATACTTACAATTCCTCTTTTCTCTTTAAAGATGGAAAGACATTTCACCTCTACGACAAAATACACCTTTTCACTCCCATGGGGGAAAGGGAAATATTTGAGAGTGGAAATATATTAAACACATATAGAATTAAAGGAAAAAACTTTCAACTAAAAATGGGAGTAATAATATGCTATGATTTGAGATTTCCAGAACTCACAAGGATACTTGCAAAGAGTGGAATTGATATCCTGTTTGTACCAGCCCAGTGGCCCCTTTCAAGGATAGAAGTGTTTAAAAATCTAATAATTGCAAGGGCATCGGAAAATGGAATTTTTGTTGCAGGGATAAATAGAGTGGGAAGGGATGGGGAGGAACTTTTTGGAGGATCTTCACTTGTAGTATCTCCAACAGGAGAAATTTTAAATCCCCTAACCTTTGAAGAAAAGGTAATCCACGTTTCAATCAATCCAGAAAAATATAGAAAATTCAAGGAAAAAATAGATCCCTTAAAGGACATTGAAGAGAGAATTTATGATCTTAAACCTAAAATTAAAATTTGTGAGAAAAAATTATGGTAGTTTTAAATAAAAATATTTCACTAAAAGAGGGAGTGGAACTTTTTGAAAAAAGTGACATCTTCCATCTGGGCAGGATGGCAAAGGAAATAAAACTTAGAAAGCATGGGAACGAAGTATATTTTGTAAACAATAAACACATAAACTACACAAATATCTGTATAACAGGTTGCACATTTTGCGCCTACAGTAAGAGATTTGATGAAGATGGAGCATATACACTTCAAATTGAAGAGATAATACATAACCTGGAAAGAGATAGCAAAAGATTAAAGGAAGTACACATAGTTGGAGGGCTTCACCCATCACTTCCCTTTTCATACTATATAGATCTTGTAAGAAAAATTAAGGAGAAATTGCCCCACATTCACATCAAGGGGTTTACTGCAACTGAAATAGACCACTTTTCAAAAATTTCCGGACTCTCAGTTGAAGAAGTACTAATAAAATTAAAGGAAGTGGGATTAGGGGCAATGCCGGGAGGTGGAGCCGAAATTTTTTCCCAGAGATTAAGGAAAAGATATTATCCCAGAAAAATAGATGGTGAAAGATACCTAAAAATTCATG
>JAMOQF010000145.1 GCA_027064125.1 Acidobacteriota bacterium | reverse complement strand
CTTGTACTAAAAAAGTGAGAGGTTATTTAAGAAACGAGCAGTCTTGAAAGGTGTTTTAAAAAATTGAGAGATTACATGCAAATTAGAGGTTTTTCCCGGAACAAAAAAAGTGCTTAAGAAGTTTTTGAATCTATTTTTTAATGACAAAAATTTAAGACTTTCATATAAGAAGTTTAAGGTCTTATTCTTCTATTAACCTCTTCTTTTCTATTCTGAAAGGAGATATTAAAAAGCCCTATACAATTAAGTTAACATTACCTATTTTTTTGTTAAACATTTTCCCATTTTTATGTTAAAATGCTTTCTATTTTTTATAAAAGTGGAGGAAACATGGGCAGCGTAAAAAAGAAAAAGAAAAAAAGAGCAGGTAAGCTTAGAAGACAGAGAAAACATAAAATGAGAAGAAATCAACACAATAAAAAATAGTCTTTTAAGGAAAATGGGGATTTATTCTCCCCCTTCCTTCTCTTAAAAAATCTCATATAACAAAAAAATGTATCCAGATTACATTCTGAAAAGGGTAAAAAAACCTTCACAATATATTTCACCGGAGTACCTAACAGGTAAAAAGGGAGTTGATCCTAAAAACTATAGAGGTATAAAAATTGCAATTGTATTTCCAGACCTATATGAAATAGGTATGTCCCACTATGGAAGCCATCTTCTTTTTTCAATCCTTACTGAAAAGGGATACTTAGTGGATAGATTCTATGCCCCATGGCCGGATATGGAAGAAGAACTTAGAAAAAATGACTTTAAACTTCTTTCAAGAAGATATGGTATGGAAATGGTTGAATTTGACATAGTGGGATTCTCACTTTTATATGAATTAACTTATACAAATATCCTCACCATTTTTGACCTTTCAAAAATTCCATTTAACAGTAAAGATAGACTAAATGGGGACTACCCCCTTATAATTTCCGGGGGAGCCTCAATGACAAATCCTGAACCTATCGCAAACTTTTTTGATATTTTGTTTATTGGTGATGGAGAGGAAGGCTTTCTGGAAATCGCAAGAGAATATGAAAAGCTCAAAAAAAAAGGGGTAAAAAGAGATATAGGATTTTTAGAACACTTTAAAAAAATTGAAGGCACATACATTCCACTTCTTTTCAAAAAAAATTCGAAAAAAGTAAAAAGGAGGATATTAAATGAATTTTCAAAGGAAGACCTACCAGAAAATTTAATTATACCATCTTCAAATATTGTTCATGACAGACTTACCGTGGAACTCTCCCGTGGATGTATGCAAGGATGTAGATTTTGCAGTGCTGGAAACTACTATAGGCCATTGAGGGAAAGAAAAATAAAAGACATCATTGAACATATTGAAGAAAAACTTGAAGAAACAGGATATGAAGAAATAAGTTTAAACTCCCTTTCCATTGGAAGTTTTCCGGAGATAAATTTGCTTGTTGAATATCTTGTTAAAAAATTTGGTAAAAAAAATATAGGCATTTCATTTTCATCTATTAGGGTGGAAAAATTAAATGAGGAGATGCTTAAATTAATATCAACCATAAGAAAATCTGGTTTTACAATAGCCCCGGAAGCAGGTAGTCAGAGGCTAAGAAATATTATAAATAAAAATCTATCGGAAAAAGAAATCATTGAAAGCATACTTTTAGCCTATAGGGCAGGATGGGACCTGATTAAACTTTACTTTATGGTGGGACTACCATTTGAAGAAATGGAGGATGTGGAAGAAATTCCAAAATTAATAAACAAAATTC
>JAMOQF010000144.1 GCA_027064125.1 Acidobacteriota bacterium | reverse complement strand
AAGATACCACGAACCATTATCACTAATAATGTGCGATATAGATAATTTTAAAGCATATAATGATACCTACGGCCATATTATGGGGGATGAGTGTTTAAGAAAAGTTTCAGAAGCAATTAAAAATTCCCTTAAAAGGTCAGGTGATTTTTGTGCCCGATATGGAGGGGAAGAATTTGTTATTCTTTTGCCAAAAACTCCCCTTAATGGTGCACTGCATGTTGCAGAAAGGATACGAAAAAATGTAGAAAAGCTGGAAATCCCTCATCAAAACTCATCATCTAAACCGATTGTCACCATAAGTCTTGGAGTAGCTTCAACAGAAGGGAGCAGTTTGATTTCTCATGAAGAATTGATTAAACGGGCAGATGCTGCTTTGTACAAGGCTAAAGAAAATGGCCGAAATCAAGTTCAGGTTTTTAAAGAAGATGAATAAATTTATTCACAAAAATTTTTTGAAACAAAGAAAGCTAACCAATGATCAGCTCTATATCTGGAGATAAACTTTTTTTAAATAAAATAACCTGTGATAAAGCCATAGTAATTCCTAAAAATTTAAGAGGTGGAACATGAAAAAGTTTAAAGTATTTCTATTAAATGTTAAAAATTCAGGATTATCTATAGCCAAGTGTTTTGGCCTTTGTGGAATAGACCCTTTGTATTTTAAGGGAATGAAGATTTTTGTAAAGCCAAATATTGTGTTTTGAACCTCTCAGGTCAATTTTCTCAAATGGGGGGTAATTACCACTTCTAAAATAGTAGAAGGAAGAGATACATGGTCAAAATCTGGAATCTATATCTCAAACAAAATCAATCTTCTACTCTACCTGTTATTATTCCATTAGTTATTTACAATGGTCACAGAAAATGGACAATAAAAACAAACTTTTCCGATCTTTTTGGAGAGACTGAAAAGGAGTTAGATATTTATATACCTGACTTTAATTACCTGCTTTATGACCTCTCCTCTATGTCTGATGAAGAGATCAAAGGAAAGGTGATATTAAAGGCTACTTTAATGGCCCTTAAATACCTTACAACACCTGAACCAGGCAAACATTTAGAGAGGATTTTCAATCTTTTTCAGGGACTTGGTGAGAGTAATACACCACTTCAATATCTGGAAACGCTATTTCGCTATATAGCCAATGCAACTGACAAGATAGAAGAAAAGGATATAAAAAAGGCAATAAAACAAATAGGAAAGGGGGCAGATATTATGCCAACACTTGCAGAAAAATGGATAGAACAAGGTCGTATGGAAGGTCGGATAGAAGGTCGCATGGAAGGCATGATTTTAGAGGCCCAAGAAATGGTTCTCGATGCCTTGATAGAGAGATTTGGCCTCATTAAGCCAGATTTAGCTGTTAAAATAAAGGGGATCGTCAACAGAGAGCTTTTAAAAATCCTGCATAAACTGGTTCTCAGAGTAGAGTCCATACAGGAATTTGAGGAGAAATTAAAACAACTTGAATTGTAAGAACAAAGTATTATGAAGTAAACAGTGAACAGAAAAAATTTACATTTAAAACCTACAGGTGTGGGCAGCCATTGTTTATTTCCTTCGAGGGTAGCAATATATGCCCGTCTATTTTAATTTCACCTCCGGACAAAAAAATTTCCCGAGGCGATTGTCCTATGGGGTGGGGAATTTTAATGGCCTTTTCCTGGAGAATTTATTTTATCTTTGACAATTGACTAAATTGACCAATGATTGACTAATAAATTGGTGTGAACCATGC
>JAMOQF010000143.1 GCA_027064125.1 Acidobacteriota bacterium | reverse complement strand
CTCCTATCATAATCATAAAAGACAAAAAAGCTCAGGTCTCAAAACCCTAAAAGGGGGGAGGGGGAAATGGGTTAATGGGTAGATGAGTTGATGGGTCGATGGGTAAATGGGTTTATCTCTAAAAAGCGGTGCGTGGTTTCTGACTTAAGAAGATGGAATTCAATGTAGAGTTCAATATTAAAGGGTTTATCTCTAAAAAGCGGTGCGTGGTTTCTGACTCTTACCCTATTGAGACCTTGTGTGTCAAGGGCCGAGAAGGCAAAATCTGTCCATGTCCTCAAAAAAAGCGTCCGGTCGATTTTTTGACGCTCAAATTTTGCACAATTTTTAATATAACCATTTAAAATTATTAGTAAATTCAAAGTCCGTCCATCTATTTTTTGCTTATTTAATAATTTCAGTAGGTTGACAAAAATTGTCACTTGTTCCAGATCATGGACGATTTTTTGTGATTTAGAACAATTTTGTATTGTAAATCAATTAATAATATTTCAATATAGATAAAAATTTTTAGTAGTTGTGGTTTTGCTATGTTCGGGATATTGCTCAATTAATAATAGTTGCAAAATATTTGATATTGGCTCAAAATTAGATAAAAAAATAAGAGGGGAATTAAATGCAATATGATATAGCCTCGAGGCGTTGCAATATTAAGTGGTTTAATAACCAGGGAAATGCTTATGGAATTAATAAAGCGTAAGAGGGATATAATGATAGAATCAGCAGCATATGAGATAATAAAAAGAGAAGGGTTTGAAGAAGGAATTCAGCAAGGAATTCAGCAAGGAATCGAGCGAGGAAAACTTGAAGGTATTTTGGAGGCTATAAAATTTGGTTTGGAATTAAAATTTGGAAAAGAGGGTATAAAATTATATCCTGAAATTAAAAAGATTAAAGATTTAAATATCCTAGAAGCCATGATAGATGTTATTCGGCTGGCTGAAAGTGTGGAAGACGTAAAAGAAATATATCAGAAGGTTTTGAAATAACAACTTTCTTAATCCTTTTATTTTAAATATAAGGTGTTTTAGATGAAAAAAATTCCCTATGGCAAGTCAGATATAGTTCAGATTTTAGCTGAAAATTACTATTATGTGGATAAGACAAGATTTATCCCTTTAATAGAGCAAGCAGGGGATTATCTCTTTTTTCTTAGACCAAGGCGTTTTGGAAAATCTTTGTGGTTAGCAACACTGGAGACCTATTATGATATTTTAAACAAGGATAAACTTAATGCTATATTTAAAGATACGTGGATAAGTATGAATTTGACTCCTGATGCAGGGAAGTATTTTATCTTGCGTTTTAATTTTGCTATGGTTGATCCAAATCCAGACAGAGTGGAAGAGTCATTCAATGAAACCTGTTTGCAAAGTATAGAAGATTTTATCACAAGATATAACCATGTTATATCTGACAAACTCAAAACAAAGATCCTTTCTTATAAAAAATATGATAGGGCTTTAAAGGCTCTTTTATCCAGAACCACCTTTGAAGAACTTCAAAATAAGCTCTATGTCTTAATAGATGAATATGACAATTTTACAAATACGATACTGTCAGAATATTCATCAAAGAGGTATCATGAGATAACGCACGGTTCAGGTTTTTTAAGGTATTTTTACAATTTATTAAAAGGAGCTACAACAGGACCAGATGCACCGGTTGGGAAGATATTTATAACAGGTGTCTCTCCAATAACCATGGATGATGTGACCAGTGGATTTAATATAGGAGATCCCATTTCCTTAGAACCTGAATT
>JAMOQF010000142.1 GCA_027064125.1 Acidobacteriota bacterium | reverse complement strand
AAAAAGCGGTACTGATATTGGAACTACCATGTTTCTCGAAATTCCAGTGGCAACAATTCAGTAGGAGAAATTTAAATGTCACTATTTTTTAATAAAAAAAAGTTGATTGCATCTGCCGAAAAAAACATTGGTGAAAATAACTTTCTAAAGGCAGAAAAGATCTTAGAAAAGATTTTGAGTAAAGATTCAAAAGATCCCTACGTTCTAGAACTGATGGCAACTGTAAAGGATAAACTTGGAGCAAAACAGGAAGCCTACTCACTCCTTAAGGAAGCAGCAAATATATATGAGAGAAATAATCAAATTCAGCAAACCATAAATACTTACAAGAAACTTCTTCAGATCTCCCCAGGGGATACGGCAATTGCAAACTCACTCGCCGATATATTTATTTCAAAGGAAAAAGAGGGCGATGCCTTTAAAATCCTGTTGACTACAGGGGAAAATGCCCTCAAAGAAAAAAATATCGATGCCGCATTTGTAATGTTTAAAAGGGCCCTTGAAATTAGAAAAAACGACGTTGAAGTACTGAAAAATTTACTTGAGATATATAAAGAAAAAAATGACAAAGAAAAAATAAAAGAACTCTCATTAAAAATTGGAAATGAACTTTTTAAACTTGGAAAATTTTCTGACAGCTATTTATATTTTTACGATGTTATAAACAACATTGACCCAAATAACTATGATGCCAATATAAATATTATAAAAGTCTTAATTAAACTTAAAAATTTTAAAGATGCCTACACCTATTTAAACTCCTTTATGGATGAGACAGGAATTTCAAATGATGAAATACTAAAATTAAAAGTGGAAATTCTCTCAAATCTCGATAAAAATGAGGAACTTAAAATTACTCTTACCAAATTGTTGGCTTTAAATGAAAAAAACTACTCATTCCTGTTTAGTCTTTCAGAAAACTTCATCTCAAAGGGACTTTACACAAAGGCTGTGGAAATTTTAGATGTCCTCGACTTAAGAAAATATGATGACTATTCCCACGAAATTAATAATACACTGGAAAAGGTTTTAAACTTCGATCCAAAAAATGAAAAGGCACTTGAAAAATTGATAGAATTTAAAAAGGTCATAGGGGACCACTATTCCCTAATCGAACTTTACAGATCCCTTTATGATAAAATTATAGAAAGGGGAGATATTAAAAAGGCCTATAAAATTGCAAACCAATGGATGCAAATAGATGAAAGTGATTGGATTAGAAAAGAGGTAAGAAGATTAAAATTGATGTTGGAAAGAAGTGAAGGAATCTCAAAGGATCTATCAGGCAAACTTGAAAAAGCAGGCCTTGCAGATCTACTCCAAATGCTTGAAAATGGTCAAAAAACAGGCGTTTTAAAGATTTACTTTGCTGATAGAGTGGGAAGAATATACATGAAGAAAGGAAAGATTATTAACGCCTTTTTTGAAGATAAGAATGGAACAGAGGCCTTTTTGTTGTTAATGAAATTATCTCAAGGGGATTTTGTTTTTCAAGAAGAAGATATTTCAAACGTTGAAGACAAATTTGCAAATAGCAACAACATGCAACTCATATTGGAAGCACTCAGAATTATTGACGAACAGACCAAAGAGCAGAAATAAAGTCAGAAATTTTTAATTTGGAGGGAGAAAGACCTCCCTCCAAATATAGGCTAAATTAGAATTTATAACCAACTCCACCAATAAATCCAACAATTTCTCCTGTTCCATCCAGGATATAGGGATGATTGTCATCATACTTGTAGTGATAAAGTGTACCTGAAACATACCAGTTGTCATTTAG
>JAMOQF010000141.1 GCA_027064125.1 Acidobacteriota bacterium | reverse complement strand
CTCCAGATGGCAAAATATTCCCTACAAAAACCCGATAGGTGGTTTCTGAAATTTTTTCCACCGGGAAATTGCAGTTAAGAAGTTCTACATCTTCGCTAAAACTAATATCTAAAAATGATTTATAGGCAAAATATTCTCCAGAGTTAAAAACATATATTGAAAAAGAATCCCTTTCTTCCGGATTTAATATCAATTTTTCTGGAACAACATTAACTGAAAGATCGCATTTTGCAACTATTCCACTAAAAATCTGAGAACTTGAAAAATTATCTGGCAGAAAGTAATCCTCAGGCAGGGAAGATACAATTTGAGAACCTATATTTATAAACCCATGAAAATTTAGTGAATTTTCATTTTCAAAAAGAGTTAAATTTAAAATTTTAACATCTCCAACATCCAAATCACCAACACTCCAGGTGTAATTTTCAATGTCAAATGTACCATCGCCATTTATTTGAGAGATTGTAAAAAAATCCCCTAAATTCAACAGGACATTTGCCACATCCACTTTAAATGGACCTTTATTTTCAACCTTTAATGTTATATTAAAATCCTCACCAACAAATGGAGAGTGATTGTCTATATCTATTGAGAGTCTCAAATCACTTGCCTTAACCACCTCAAAACTTTTGTTAAAAAAGTTATCGTCCTCAAAAGGATCCCAATCATAGGGGGTCAAGTTCCCTTCATTTGAAAAATTCCCCTTACTCAATGGAATTACAACTAAGACAAGGGTTTCTGCTTTTTTATGATTTAAATTCCTTATAAACCACTTTCCCTCAAATAAGTTTACCTCACCAGAGGATGAAAAAAAGTTCACTATCTGAAAGTTGTCAGGAATTGAAAAATCTACAGTTAAATCCTTTGAATCATCAGTTCCCCCATTATAAGCCTCCATGATAAAAAAATTTTCCACATTTAAAAACTGCTTTTCTCCATTTAAATATTCAAATAAAGTATTTTCTGTAAACCTCTCACCTTTATTTACAACAGAAGTATAACTATTGTCTTCCATACAGTCATCTTCATTGAAAATTGTTCCCCTTACAAAGTATTCCCGGGAGTTGTGGTATTTTACATACAGATTTAAATGGGCACACTCTCCCCTTTTAAGCCCATTTAGTATCCACTTTCCATCTGGAGCAAAAAAGCCATCATCACTGTTGAAATCAAGAATTTCCAGGTCCTCAGGAAAATCAAATTTTACAGATATTTTCTCTGAAAAATCACAGGAACCGGTATTTCTTAAAATTACATGGTAGTAAAGTTTGCCACAGGTATAAATCTTATCTCTATCTGGTAACAGGGAAATGGATAGGTCCCTCACCTCATCTTTAAAAAGGGTTAAGATAGCAAAATTATTGCTTTCATCCATATCCAGAGTTTTAGAATTTAATCTGGCAAAAAATTTTATCCTTCCGTAATAATTTAATTTTAGAAAAAGGGTGAGGGAAATCTCTTTTCCACCGGGTAAATCTCCAATCCACCACTTCCTGGTTGTCAGGTTTAAATTTCCCCAATTGAGATTATATTCTGCAATTTTTGATATCCCTGATGGAATGGAAACGTTTAGAAATACTCCCTTTGAAATGGTTTTTGAGAGGTTTTTAACAGAAAATTTCAATCTAAAAAGTTTACCAACCTCTGGATGGTTATTATCTGAATAAATTTTTACCCCAATATCTGAAACGGGAATTATTCCATTTTTTATAACCACCACATTATTTGACAAATCTGGATCATCCAAACATGAAACAGTGAATCTGTTTGAAATTTCATAATTACTATCAAAACTTTTAACTCTGCACTTTAAATTAATAAATTTTACACTGTCTGGCTCAATATTTCCAAGATTTAAACTTCCATTCCATAAAAACCAGGTGTTTCCTCCATCTATGGAAAACTTACAATCTATGAGATTTTGCGGACTACTACTTTTCATAACCACACTGGATGCAACATCTGGACCATTATTTTTGATATTTATTCCATATCTTATTTCTTCCCCATCCACAACATTGGCTGGTGCTGAAATTACATGTAAACTTAAATCTGAACTGTTTAAAAAATTGGCTGTGAGAGAAAAAATTGAAAAAATCAGGAAAAATAAAATTGAAAACACAAAACTTTTCATTAAACTTCCTTTACATTTTTTTAATCAAAAAAAGATAATGATATTATAATAGAGTGTGGAGGATTCTAATATGTATCAAAAAAAATATCTCTTTTTAATTCTTTTTACTCTCTTTTTTGGATTTGCCATCTCTGAAACTGTTCAAAAAATTAAGCTAAAAATTCCACTTGTGAAAGTAAATGTCTACGTTACAGATAAAAAGGGCAACTTAATTAAGGGTCTAAAAAAAGAAAATTTTAAGATTTATGAAGATGGAAAACTACAGAAGATAACAAACTTTTATTCAGATAAGTCTCCAATAAACCTTGTGTTTTTAATGGAAAATACATCTGTAGTAGAGGACATGAGAACAGATTTCATCTATGGTGTTAGGGAAATCTTGAGAAGTCTTAAAAAGGATGACTACTGCGCCCTTATAACCTTTGACATAAAGCCCACCATAAGGTGTGATTTCACAAGGGATAAGTCAAAAATACTTCAGATTGTTGACATGATAACCTTTGCCCCCACTTTTAGAAGTATGGCCTTGTTTGATTCTGTTAAATTTACACTTGATCACCTGAAAGATGTTAAAGGTAAAAAAGCAATTGTTCTTATGGCAACTGGTTTTGACAGTGTAAGCAAGTTGACATATGATAAAATGCTTAAAATTGCAGCAAGTTCCGATACTCCAATATTTTCAATATCCATGGGACAATTTCAAAGAACTGTAAATGACATGTACTATACCCCCTCACAGAGACTTGACTTTAAAATGGCAGATGTGAGACTAAAATATATTTCAAAATATTCAGGTGGAGTGAGTTTTTATCCCATGTATGGAAGTGAATTTCACTCAATAGGAGATAAGATAGCAAAATATCTGGAAAATCAGTACACAATTTGCTACATTCCCAAAAATCAAAATTTAAAAAAGAAAAAGAGAAAGATCAAAATTGAGTGCTTTGCAGATGTAAACAGAGATGGTAAAGAGGAAAAGTTAATTGTACACTCTAAAAAATTTTATTATGCTGGAGAAATTGAAAAATGAAAAAGTTTTTATTTGCAATTTTTTTCCTCATGCTCTTTATATCCTGTAATGCCCAGAAAAATATAAGAAAAATGGCGGTTGCCGGTGGATGGTATCCCTCAGATAAGGGTGAACTTAAAAATATGCTTGAAGGTTTCTTAAGTTATGGCGAAAAAAAGGCTAAGGAGATTAAAAATCTGAAAATTGATGCCATAATTGTTCCCCATGCAGGATATGTCTACTCTGGAAAGGCTGCTGGAAGCGGTTATGCGGCAGTAAGGGGAAAAAACTACAAAAGGATAATAATTATTGCTCCAAGTCATTACTATGGTTATCATGGCATATCTGTGGGAAATTTTGATGAATATGAAACACCCTTTGGAAATCTAAGGGTTGATAGAAAATCAGTATCAATTTTGCTTAAGAATAATCTCTTTTTCTTCAAAAAGGAGGCACATATAAGGGAACACTCAATAGAGATACAACTTCCATTTATAAAGTACCTCTTCCCAGATGCTAAAATTGTGCCAATGCTTGTGGGATTTTTAAATCTTTCAGATTACAAGATAGCGGTAAAGAAATTAAAAAAGATAGTGGACAGCCATACCCTCATTGTGGTTAGTTCAGATTTTACACACTACGGAAGGGTTTACAACTACACCCCCTTTAAAGAGAAGGTGCTTGAAAAGATAAAGGAAAGAAATAAAACCGTTGCAAAAATAATTGAAAATGTTGATTTTATTGATTTTCTGGGATATCTTGAAAACACCCACGACACCATTTGCGGAAGATTTGCCATAGCCATTTTGTTAAAGTATCTTTCACAGTATAAGAGAGGGGATAGGGGAAAATTGATAGACTTTTACACATCAGCAGATGTGGTGGGTTTTAACGGTACTTCAGTAAGTTATTTAACTTTTATATTTTCAAAGGGAGTAAAAAAAATGAATAAAGGCAGTGATAAACTACTATTTCATCTAAATGAAGAAGAACAAAATTTTCTCTTAAAACTTGCAAGGGAAACTCTTGAAAAGTATTTATCCACCGGAAGTTATCCTAAAATTGATGAGACAAAACTCACCGATAACCTAAAAACCCCATGTGGAGTTTTTGTAACATTAACGAAACATGGACAACTGAGGGGATGTATAGGCTATATTGTGGGAGTGAAACCTCTATATGAGGGAGTTATGGAGAACGCCGTAAATGCAGCCCTTCACGATCCGAGATTTAATCAGGTGAGGTATGAAGAGTTAAAGGATATAAAAATAGAAATTTCAGTGCTTTCTCCACTTAAAGAGTGTGAAAATTTAAACACAATAAAGGTTGGTAGGGATGGATTGTATGTGCAAATGGGTGGTAGATCGGGACTCTTACTGCCTCAGGTTGCAACAGAATGGGGCTGGAATAGGGAACAATTTTTAGAGGCTGTGTGTCATAAGGCTGGACTTCCAGGAGATTGTTATAAAATGGGAGCAAAAATATTTACTTTTACCGCACAGGTGTTTCATGAAAAGTAGAAGGGAATTTTTAAAGGGACTCTTTGCAACCCCTTTAATTTTCACTTCATGTCTTTACGGCAGCAAAGAAGAATTTAATAGAAATGCCTACTCTGAGGAGGGTAGGGTGGTTATTGTGAAGAGTTCCCGATATGGTAGAAACTCTTCCATCTCATTTTCCAAAATGATGCTTTCAAAAGGGATAAAAATATTTACAAAGAGCGAAAATGAGATTGATGGATTAAAAAAACTATTTAGAAAAGATGATGTGGTTGGAATTAAGGTAAATACTCTTGGTGGAAGAAATCTCTCTCCGCTACCTTCTACTGTTTACGCACTGGCACAATTACTTGTGGAAGCAGGAATAGATGAGGACAACATAATAATATGGGATAGAAGTTCAAGGGAACTCAAGAGGGCAGGTTTTAAGATAAACACAGGCAAAGGTATTAAATGTTTTGGGACAAATTCCCTCATAAATGGATATGACAGTGAACTTTCATTTGCTGGAAGTGTAGGAAGTTGTTTTTCAAAAATCATATCAAAGTTTTCCACAGCAATAATAAATATAGGGGTGATGAAGGATCACGACCTTGCTGGAATTTCAGGAGCCCTTAAAAACTTCTATGGGGCAATTCACAATCCAAATAAGTATCACGACAACAACTGTTCCCCATATGTAGCAGAACTAAACACACATCCCTATATCAGAGACAAATTGAGATTAAACATTATAGATGCTCCAATAGGTCAGTATCACGGTGGACCGGGATATAATCCAAATTACATTTTTAACTTTAAAGGAATCTTGCTTTCAACAGATCAGGTGGCGATTGACTCTGTAATACTTGATATAATTGAAAGGGAAAGAAAGAAAAATGGGAAACCTCCCCTTAAAGAAGAAAAGAGATATCCCAAATATTTAGATGTTGCAGAAAAATTGGGACTTGGTGTAAGGGATTTAAATAAAATAAATAAAATAGAGGTAAATATCTAAAATGGAATTTTCAAGAAGGGATGCCTTAAAATTTATTTGTCTTTCATGCCTTTCTTTTACTACCTTTGAGGGAATGGAAAAGAATGCCTTTTCCATAGATCTTTCAAACCAATTCAAAAAGGAAGAAGAATTTCCAAAAGTCGAGGCTAAATTTTATGACAAACTTAAAGATGGCAAAATTAAGTGTAAAATATGTCCTCAGGAGTGTGAGGTAACTCCAAATGAAAGGGGAACCTGTGGAACAAGGGAAAACATTGAGGGGAAATACTACACCCTTGTTCACAGCAGAGTTTGTGCTGCTCACATAGATCCAATAGAGAAAAAACCCCTCTTTCACTTTTTGCCTGGCACAAAAGCCCTAAGCATTGCAACTCCGGGATGTAATATTGAGTGTAAATACTGTCAGAACTGGGAAATATCTCAATTTAGACCTGAGGAAATAAAATGTTTTTATTTTCCGCCGCGATCTGTTGCCCTCACTGCAAAAAAGTACAAGTGTCCCACAATAGCATACACATACACGGAACCCACAATTTTTTACGAATACATGTATGACACGGCAGTTGAAGGGAAAAGAATGGGAGTAAAAAGTGTGATGATTTCAAATGGATATATAAACAGGGATCCCTTGGTTAAGTTAATCCCCCATCTGGATGCCATAAAAATAGACTTTAAAGGCTTTTCTGAGAAGTTTTACAGTGAGATATGCAGGGGACATTTAAAACCTGTTCTTGAAACACTTGAGACAATTGTGGAGAAAAAAAAGTGGCTTGAAATTGTGGTGCTTGTAATTCCCACACTTAACGATTCCATTTCTGAAAATAGAAACATGTTTAAGTGGATAAAGACGAGGTTAGGGGATTCAATACCGGTACATCTCACGAGATTTTACCCCATTTACAAATTAAAGAACCTCCCACCAACTCCCATCTCAACCCTTGAAAATCTATATAAAACTGCTCAGGATGTGGGTCTTAAATTCCCATATATTGGAAATGTCCCGGGACATCCCTATGAGTCAACCTACTGTCCATCCTGTAAAAAAATATTGATACACAGGGTGGGATTTGAGATACTTGAAAACAACATTAAAAATAACAGATGTCCATACTGTGGAGAGTACATACCGGGGATCTTCAAATGAAGATAAAACTTTCATATGACGAAGATTTTTTTACTTTTGAGTTTGGAAATGAGTTTAAAGTTATTAATATCAATGTTAATAAAAATCCAATTACTGACGATAAAATAAAGCATAATTTTGATAATCCAGTAGAAAAAGAAAGCCTATTTCACTTTATAGAAAAGGAGAAAAAATTACTTTTTATTGTATCAGATGGCACAAGAAAAACTGGAAGCAAAAGAGTCATAAAAAATATCTTTGAGTATTTTGAAAAAAAAGGATATGAACCAGAAGAGGTCAGATTTCTCATTGCCACTGGAATTCACAGGGATGCTACAGAGAATGAAATGAAAAAAATTGTGGGAGAAGAGTTCTTTGAAAAATTTGAGGTTCTAAATCACAGTGCAAAAAGGGTGGGGGACTACTATGGAAAAACCATCTATCAAAATGAGATTTTTTTAAATGAAGGCCTCAGGGAATTTGAAAAAATAATTGTAATAGGAAATGTGGGATTTCACTATTTCGCGGGATTTAGTGGTGGCAGGAAATCAATTTTACCCGGTGTTGCCAGAAAGGAAACAATTGAGAGAAACCACATGCTTGTTTTCAATCAAAATGGTGGTGGAAAAAATCCTGAGGTGAGAATTGCAAAATTGAAAGACAATCCTGTAAATGAGGATATGATTGAGGCTGTAAAACTTCTTGGAAGGGAAAAAATCTTTTCCATAAACACAATTGTGGATGAAGATGAAAATATAGTGGACCTAAATTGCGGTGAAATAATAACTTCTCATGTTAAAATGTGTGAGAAATATAAAGAAAGCCACATGGTGGAAATAGATGAAAAAAGGGATATTGCAGTTGTCTCAGCGGGAGGATATCCAAGGGATATAAATATGATTCAGACCCATAAAACCATTGAAAATGGAAGATATTTCATAAAAGAGGGAGGAATTCTCATTGTCCTTGCAAACTGCAGGGATGGATTTGGAAATGATGAATTTTTTAAATTTTTTGACCTTCCAGATCTTGAAAGTTTTGAGAAAAAATTAAGGGAAAAATATGTGATAAATGGTCAGACGGCAATGGCAATTGTGGAAAAGGCAATGAAATATAAAATAATTCTGGTTTCTTCATTGAGAGAGGAAGATGTGAAAAAAATGAGGATGATTCCAGCAAAAACTCTAAAAGAGGCTTTTAAAATGGCAAAGGAGATGCTTCCTTTAAGATATAAGGGATTTATTATTCCAAACGGAGCAACAACTCTCCCAAAAATGTAATCAGGAGGAAAAATTTGAAAAAGTGGATAGGGGAAATAGAAGGGATTATTGGTGATAAAGAAAGGATTTTTACTGATCTTGCCCATTTAATTCCATATTCAACGGACAGTTCAACATTTAAGAATAATCCAGATGTGGTTGTCTTTCCTGAAAATAAAGAGGAAATAAGTGAGATAGTTAAAGTTTGCAACAGGGAAAAAATCCCTATAACACCAAGAGGTTCAGGGGTAGGGTACACAGGTGGGGCAGTGCCAATAGAAGGGGGAGTTTTGCTCTCCTTAACAAAAATGAATAAAATTCTCGAAATAGACCTTGACAATTTAATTGCAACTGTTGAACCGGGGGTAATCACAAAGACCTTACAGGATGAGGTAAAAAAATATGGCCTCTTTTATCCACCAGATCCTGCAAGTTTAAAAATTTCCACAATAGGAGGGAATGTAGCCGAATGTGCCGGTGGGATGAGTGCAGTAAAATATGGCGTTACAAAGCATTTTGTCCTTGGTATGGAAGTTGTAATACCCACAGGGGAAATTTTGAGATTTGGTGGGAAGGTCTTTAAAAATGTAACTGGATACGACCTTACATCTCTTATGGTTGGAAGTGAAGGAACGCTTGGGATAATGACTGAAATACAATTAAAATTACTTCCACTACCAGAAGTTAGAAGAACTATGATGGTTTTGTTTAGAGATATGTATAAGGGGGCAAAGACAGTTTCAGAAATCATCATAAATAAAATAATTCCCGTGGCAATAGAATTTTTAGATGGTGACTCCATAAGGTGTATAAAAGATTATAAAAACATTAATTCATGGGAAGATATGGATGGAATGCTCATAATAGAGTTAGATGGTAAGGAAGAAGATACGAAAAGAGATATGAAAAAATTGGAAAAAATAGTGAAAAAAATGGATGGTAAAATATTTAAAGTTGCTGAAAATGAGGAAGAAAGAGAGGAAATCTGGGAGACAAGAAGGGCACTTTCACCTGCAATTGGAAAAATAAACAATACAAAGGTAAATGAAGATATAGTTGTGCCCAGGAATAAAATACCGGATATTTTACATAAAATAAAGGAAATAGGAAAAAAATATAATTTGAACATAATATGTTTTGGGCATGCTGGAGATGGAAACATACACACAAACATAATGATTGACGGGAGAAATTTAGATGAAGTCAAAAGAAGCAAAATGGCTGTTAAAGAAATTTTTTCAGAAACCATAAAACTCGGCGGATTTATAAGTGGAGAACATGGAATTGGCCTTGCAAAGAAACCTTACCTTAAAATGAACCTTCAGAAAGAAACAGTTGAACTTTTAAAAAGAATAAAGAGGGCATTTGATCCAAACAACATTTTAAATCCTGGAAAGATATTTTAATCCCACTTATTTTAACTTTTTTTACCTATTTTATTCGGATATTAACTTTAGTTTACATAATATATATTATCAGACATTATGTATTTTAAAAAAGTAGGTAAAATTACATAAGTTTGAGATTTAACCACCATCAA
>JAMOQF010000140.1 GCA_027064125.1 Acidobacteriota bacterium | reverse complement strand
AAATTGGATATTTTTTCTCACAAAAATTAGGCTATGGCCAAATTCAACCTTTCTGTCATTATAGCTATATAGATGTGGATAATGAAAAAGATACTCAGGTATATGGATTTGGTTTTAATTATTACATAAAAGGATATGCAAATAAGATTAGTGTAGAAATAACTTTTGTAGATCAGGAAAAAGAGACATCTTCTTTAAAAAACCACACACTTTTTACTTTTCAAATAGCTGTTGGATTTTAATAAAAAGGTGGCATTATAAATGCCACCTTTTATAAACTCATCAAGAATTCCCGAACAAATTTATTCTGCTGATGCGCTTATCTTGGCAGAAATTTATTTGGCTTAAGCGAAATCCCAATAGGAATCATAGTGGCCCTTTTTACCTGTTCCTTATAAGATAAAGAGAGGTATACCGCTACCTTTTCAGCAAGTGTTGGCATAATATCTGCGTCTTTTCTGTTGTTTTGGAAAATTAACAACTAATTGAAATAAATTTGAAGGAGCAGACAAAATTCCTCTTGCCATCCTTTAAAAGGTGTTTTATCAAAAAATTTATGGACAAAAAGTATATTCAAAATCCACATGATGCATTTGTTAAGGAAGTCTTTTCTCATAAAGAGCAGGCTGAAGACTTTCTTAAAAATTATCTGCCTCAAAATATCTGCAAATTAATTGATTTTAATTCTCTTACCATTGTCAAAGACTCCTTTGTAGATGAAGATTTAAAAAAACATTTTTCTGATTTACTCTATGAAGTTCAGATAAACTCCAGAGATGGATTTATTTATTTGCTTTTTGAGCACAAAAGCACTCCTCAAAAATTTACTGCTCTGCAGCTTCTCAGGTATATGGTCAAAATTTGGGATCTATATCTCAAACAAAATCAATCTTCTACTCTACCTGTTATTATTCCATTAGTCATCTACAATGGTCACAGAAAATGGACAATAAAAACAAACTTTTCCGATCTTTTTGGAGAGACTGAAAGAGAGTTAGATGTTTATATACCAGACTTTAACTACCTGCTTTACGACCTTTCCTCTATATCTGACGAAGAAATCAAAGGTACAGTGATATTAAAGGCTACTTTAATGGCCCTTAAATACCTTACAACCCCTGAACCAGGCAAACATCTGGATCGTATTTTCAATCTTTTTCAGGGACTTGGTGAGAGTAATACACCACTTCAATATCTGGAAACACTACTTCGCTATATAGTGAGTGCAACTGACAAGATAGAAGAAAAGGATATAAAAAAGGCAATAAACCAAATAGGAAAGGAGGCAGATATTATGCCAACACTTGCTGAAAAATGGATAGAACAAGGACGTATGGAAGGACGTATAGAAGGCCGTATGGAAGGCATGGTCCTAGATGCCCAGGAAATGGTCATAGAAGCTCTGATAGAGAGATTTGGGCTCCTTAAACCAGATTTATCTGTTAAAATCAGAGGTGTGGCCAACAGAGATGTTTTAAAAAACCTGCTTAAACTGGCTATTAGAGTAGAGTCCATACAGGAATTTGAAGAGAAATTAAAACAACTTGAATTGTAATACCAATACCAATTATCCATTCACCTTATAAATTTTTAGCGTAGAAGTCTCTTATCCACATTATTTCTTTTATGTAAAATATTCCATAAAAATTTTCCTAAAGAGGAATTTTAAACCAGTATTGGTATAAAAGATTTTCTATATCTATTTTCCCCATCTCTAACCTCCATTAAATTGCTTAATTTTTTTTAAACTATTTTTTTACAAAAAGACACAATTTTTTGTATACTCCCTCCTTTTTAGATAAAAATAGT
>JAMOQF010000139.1 GCA_027064125.1 Acidobacteriota bacterium | reverse complement strand
GGAAAGGGGGGTTTTAATAGGTATAACAACCAAGAGTTTAGATGTGGAAGAGGAATCTTTGAAGGAACTTGAAAACCTCGCTAAAACCGCTGGTATTGAAGTGGTGGAAAAGGTGATTCAGAAAAGGAAAAAACTTGATAGTAAATATCTTATGGGAAAGGGGAAGTTAAGGGAACTTATTATCCGCTCCATGTACAAAGGAATAACTGTGCTGATTTTTAATCAAGAACTTGCCCCCAATCAGGTGAGATCCATCTGCTCAGAAACTGACCTGAAGGTGATAGATAGGAATCAGTTAATTCTTGATATCTTTGCAAAACACGCCTTGACTGAAGAGGGAAGATTAAAAGTAGAACTTGCCCAATTAAAATATATGCTACCAAGACTTTCTGAAAAGGATGACGCCCTTTCAAGGCTCACTGGAGGTATAGGTGGAAGGGGACCTGGAGAGACAAAACTTGAAATGGATAGAAGAAGAATTAAAAAGAGAATATCCCTCCTTGAGGGAAAACTTAAAAAAATTGAAAAGAACAGAAAATTGAGGCGAAAGGAAAGAAATGGAAATGAGGTCTTTAAAATTTCGGTTGTGGGGTATACAAATAGTGGGAAATCTACCCTTGTAAAATATCTAACAGGTTGTGATCTTCTAATTGAAGATAAACTCTTTGCCACACTTAATCCCTTTACAAGGAAGTTAAAAGGAGTTTTTCCGGTTGATGTTGTTATTTCAGACACCGTTGGATTTATCAAGAAATTGCCAAAGGAATTGGTGGAAACCTTTAAGTCCACAATTGAGGAGATAAGCGAGTCAGATTTCCTAATTCATCTGGTTGACATTTCCTCCCCAAATTTTGAGGATGAGATGAGAAGTGTTGACAATATCCTTTCGGAAATTCTTTCAAGAGATATACCGAGGATTTTGGTCTTTAACAAGGTAGATCTCGTAGATGGAGTGGAATTTGAAAATAGAATTAAAAGATTTGGTGGAATAGGGATTTCAGCTATAAAGGGAGACAATGTTCAGGAATTGATTGAAATAATAAAAAAAGAGGTGGATAAATATGCAGGGATTAAAGCTTGTAGAAGTTAGAAGCAAAGGAGATTTGAATGATTTTTTAGAATTCCCATATAAACTCTATAGGGAGGTGGAAAACTGGGTTCCCCCGCTTAGAATGGATCAAAAAAGGATATTAGACAGTAAAAGACACCCCTTTTACAAAGAGGCAAAAATTGAACTATTTCTGGCAAGAGATGGTGCAGGAGAAGTAAAGGGAAGAATTGCAGCCATTAATAATCTGGTACATCAAAAATATTACAATGATTATACGGGATACATAGGTTTCTTTGAAGCGGTAAATGATTTTAATGTGGCAAAAATACTGTTTGAAGGTGCTGAAAATTGGCTTAGACAAGAAGGACTTAAAAGGTGTCTTGCCCCATTAAATCCATCCACAAATTATGTATCCGGACTTTTAATAGAGGGATTTCAATATCCCCCATCAATAATGATGCCCTATAATATGGAGTATTATCCGGAATTCTTTGAAAAATTGGGATATAAAAAGGGAAGAGATCTCCTTTCATTTGTTGTAAGTCAGGAAAACGTGGATCTGGATAGGATGAGAAAGTTGTCAGATAGATTGATGGAAAAGGAAGATTTGAAGGTGAGAGCCCTTGATATGAAGAACCTCGAAAGGGAAATAAAAGTGGCCTTTGAAATTTATAATGATGCCTGGAGTAAAAATTGGGGATTTGTGCCCATGTCAGATCTTGAAATTAAAGATCTTGCAAAAGAGTTAAAACCGGTATGCGATCCTGAAATCATCTTGTTTCTCGAAAAGGATGGAGAAGCAATAGGTTTTTTATTTGCAATGCCAGATCTAAATATAATTTTAAAGGATTTAAATGGAAATCTTTTCCCCTTTGGCATATTTAAACTCATTTTTAACAGGAAGAAGATAAATAAAATTAGGGTTATTGCAATGGGATTTAAACAAAAATTTCAGAACATTGGATACCCAACGGTGCTCTACAAGGAAATAATTGAAAGGGGAATAAAGTTTGGATACTATTATGCTGAGATGAGTTGGGTACTTGAAGATAATAAGCGAATGATTAAGGCGGCAAAGGCACTTGGAGGTGAAGTGGATAAAAGATATAGAATATATGAGAAAAGTTTATAGTTGAATAATTTTTATAAAGAAATTAATATTTATAATTCTTTTTTGAGAGGTTAAAAATTGAAAAAAGTAATAGTTACCGGTGGTGCAGGTTTTATAGGTTCCAATCTTTCTGAGTTTTTCCTGAACAGGGGATGGGTGGTAAAGGTAATAGACAATTTTTCCACTGGAAGGGAAGAGAATATCTCTCATCTTAAGCAGTTTGAAAATTTCACTCTGGTAGAGGGAGATATAAAAGATGCGGAGTTCCTTAAAAGGGAGTTTGAAGGATATGAAATGGTTTTTCACGAGGCGGCAATTCCTTCAGTTGCGAAATCTGTAAAAGATCCCATGACTTCGAATGAGAATAACATAAAGGGAACCCTTTCAACTCTAATTGCGGCAAGGGAAAGTGGAATAAAGAGAGTAATCTATGCTGCCTCTTCTTCTGTCTATGGAGATACACCTACTTTGCCAAAAATTGAAAGTATGCCTCCAAATCCCAAATCCCCCTATGCCCTTACAAAGTTTGTGGGAGAGGAGTACTGTAGAATTTTTAATGAAATTTATGGGCTTGAAACCATATCTCTTAGATACTTTAATATTTTTGGTCCCAGGCAGGATCCCAATTCCCAGTATGCGGCAGTTATTCCAAAATTTGTAACAGCAGCTTTAAAGGGAGAAAGACCTGTTATTTTTGGAGATGGCTTGCAGTCAAGAGACTTCACCTTTATAGAGAATGTCCTTCATGCAAATTTTCTGGCTGCAAATGCACCGGAGAGTTGTTGTGGTAAGTCTTACAATGTGGCATGTGGTGAGAGAATAACACTTCTCGACTTGTTAAAAGAGATAGAAAACATTTTAAATGTTAAACTAAATCCCATCTTTTCAGATCCGAGACCGGGAGATGTAAAGCATTCACTGGCTGAGATATCGAGGGCAAAAGAGTGTTTTGGGTACACTCCTGTGGTAAATTTAAAGGAGGGACTTAAGAAAACCATAAAATGGTATAAGGAGAAGTATTTTGGAAGTTAAATTTATTGACCTTCAGAGAGAAAATAAGAGATTTAAAGAAAAAATTAAGGAGTTATTTTCTGAGATAATTGACAAAAGTGCCTTTGTGGGAGGAAAATTCGTTGAAGAATTTGAAAAAAACTTTGCAGAGTACATAGGTGTAAACCATTGTATAAGTGTAAATAGTGGTACAGATGCCCTGATACTTTCAATAGCAGGTCTTCTTTTAAATGAAGGAAGCAGCAGGAAGAAGATAATAACAACCCCCTTTACCTTTTTTGCGACCGCTGAAGCGATCTTAAGGGCAGGTGGAGAGGTGGTTTTTTGTGATATTGATGAAAGGGATCTAAATTTAAATCCTGATAAAGTTGAAGAAATAATTGACGATGAAACCTGTGGGATTATTCCAGTACATATTTTTGGTATGCCTGCAGATATGGATAAAATAGGAGAAATAGCAAAAAAATATAATCTCTGGGTGGTTGAAGATGCCTGTCAGTCTCACGGTGCCAAATTTAAAGATAAAAAGACTGGGAGCATTGGAGATGCGGGGGTTTTTAGTTTTTATCCCACAAAAAATTTAAATGGGATGGGTGATGGAGGTGCAATAACAACCAATAATACTAAATTGGCTGAAACCTTAATATTGTTAAAAAATCATGGGCAGGTGGAAAGGTATAGACATGAATTTATAGGGTTTAATAGCAGATTGGATGGCATACAGGCGGCAATTTTAAATGAAAAGTTAAAATATTTAGATGAATACAACAATCATAGAATTGAGATGGCAAAAATTTATGACAGGGAATTAAAGGGAGTGGGGGACATAAGACTTCCTGAAACTTTTCCAGATAGAAAGGGTGTTTTTCACTTATACACAATAAGGACCAGGTATAGAGATGAGTTGAAGGAATTTCTTAACAAAAATGGTGTTCAATGTGGCATTTATTACCCAATACCACTTTTTAAGCAAACACCATTTAATGGCGCATTTGCTTCTACTCAAGAATTCCCCATAACGGAAAAGGTGGTAAAGGAGGTAATTTCTCTTCCGCTTCACAATGAAATAAAAAAGGAAGAGGTGGAGTTTGTCTCTCATCTGATAAGGGAGTTTTTTAAGGGAAAATGAGTCTTTCAGAAATTTCCTTTTATCTGTTGGCTTTAGGGGTGGCTGCTTCCATAAACTCCATTGCCATTTCTGAAATACTGATAATTTTGGGATTGTTAATTTCAATATTTTCCTATATAAAGGAAAGAAAATTACCCTTTTTTCACAGAGCATATTTACCCCTTCTTCTTTTTATCCTCTGGAGTTTTCTCTCTTCTTTTTTTTCAAAATATCCCATTGAAAGTTTGCATGGACTTAAAAAGTGCTGGATATTTCTCATACTTTTTTTCCCTCCCATAAATTGTAGGAAAATTAAAGAAGGCGGTATAAATTTTTTTATAAAATTTCTTTCCATATCAATTCTAATTTCTGCTGTTTCGGCGATTTATCAATTTATTACCTATCAAAATCCAATTGTGGAAAGAATTAAGGGTTTATCAGATCATCAGATGACCTTTTCTGGCACCCTTTCCATGGGGGTAGTTTTTCTATTTATTTACCTTCTTGAAAGGAAGGAAAGGAATGTTTTGTACACTATTTCAGTTGTAATAGGTTTTGTTGGAATATTAATCTCCCTCACCAGAAGTTATTGGATAGCGACATTCATTTCCGTGGTTGTATATTTTCTGATTAAAAGGAAATTCAAGTGGATGATTTCCATGTCTTTTCTTTTGCTAATATTATTTTTCTTTTCGCCACATTATGTGAAGGAAAGGGTATATCATCTTTTTGATAAAAATGAAATTGGAAATAGGGCAAGGATTGAGATGTGGGATGCTGGATTTAAAATAATAAAGGAACATCCCATTTTTGGTCTTGGGCCTTTCGAGATTGAGAGGGAGGGATATAAATATTTGGAGAAAAAAGATTTTCCTGTGGGCTATTTTATGCATATGCATAATGATTATATTCAGATAGCCGCAGAAAGGGGGCTTCCTGCCCTTTTATTCTTCCTGCTATTTTTAGGTGCAATTTTTCAAAATTTTTTCAAGTTTTATAGGGATGGAGAACAACTTTTATCGGCCATATCCATCTCTTCTATTTTTTCCACTGTGGTACTCATCCTGGGTGGGTTTTTTGAGTACAATTTTTGGGATAGCGAAATATTGATATTATTTTTGTTTATGATTATGTTACCATTCTATCTTTTTGGATGTGTGGATAGAAGGAGAGTGAATGAAATCTCTTAAAATTGCAATAATGGGAATAAGAGGTATCCCCGCCAATTATGGTGGCTTTGAGGTTTTTGCAGAGATGCTATCCACCAAACTGGTGGAAAGGGGCCACAGTGTTACTGTATACTGTAGAAAAAAATTTTTTACACTTGATAAGAAGGAATATAAAGGGGTAAAACTTGTGGTTCTTCCTTCCCTTGCCTTTAAACATCTTGACACATTGAGCCACTCCTTTCTTTCCACAATTCACGCCCTTTTTAAAAAATATGATGTGGTCCTTTTTTGTAATAGCGCAAATGTTATTTTTATTCCAATTTTAAAGTTTTCAAAGGCCAAAACCTTTTTAAATGTAGATGGTATTGAAGCAAAGAGGAAAAAGTGGAATTTTTTGGGAAAGTTTTTTTATAAGATGTGTGAAAAATTGGCCACATTTTTACCAGATGTCTTGATAACCGATGCAAATTGCATAAAAAAGTATTATAAGAGAAGATATGGCAAAGAGAGTGTTATGATACCTTATGGAGCGAGTTTTGAAAGGAAGGATCCGGGAGAGGTGCTTGAAACCTTTGACCTCAAGAAAGGGGAATATTTTTTATATGTCAGCAGATTTGAGCCAGAGAACAATCCAGATCTTGTGATAAAGGCCTTTTTAAAATCCGGGATTGATTCTAAAAAACTCGTTATGGTGGGAGATAATCCGTATGATAGAGAATATGTGAAGAAACTCAAAAAACTTGCAAATGGTGATGTGATTTTTACAGGTGGGATATATGGGGAAGGCTATAGAGAATTGATATCAAATTGCTTTTGTTATATTCAGGCCACAGAAGTGGGGGGGACACATCCGGCGCTAATTGAGAATATGGCTGTGGGAAATATAATCATTGCAAATAAAACCATTGAAAACTATGAAGTGGCACACGGATGTGTGTTATTTTACAGAAGAAATAGTTTAGAAAATTTGTCTGAAAAGATGAGGTACGTCCTAAAATACTATAGTGCGCTTGAAGATTTGAGGAATAAGAGTGTGGAGAGAATAAGAAAATTTTATACCTGGGAAAAAATAGTAAACAGTTATGAAAATATGTTTTACGAAGTAGTTGAACGTGGTAATTGAAAATGAGAAGAGTTTTTTTCCCCATATTCATTCTTCTTTTTCTTTCAAATCTAATTTTTTCAAAAGTGCCTTTACCTTCCACATGGAAAGGACCAATAAAAAAAGGGGAAAAGGTTGTTTTAACTTATAAAAAGGGATTAAACTTAAAGAAGTTATACGAGAGCCCTTTTTTTAGTAGTTCTGATTACAGACTCCTTGTCATTTTTGAGAAAAATCTCTATGAAAATTTAGATCAGTATGTGGACCTTTTCTTTGGAGAACTTGAAAATTCTGGTTATTCCATTTCAGTTTATGAATATGGATCTGGCACTCCAGAGGAATTGAGGAATTTCTTTAAAGATATGTACTTTACAGGATATTCCCTTAAGGGTGTAATTTTTGTGGGAAATCTTCCCTATGTTATCTTTGAAATGTATGACAGGTGGGAAATCTGGGATTATCTAAATGGTTATGATGATTTTCCATGTGATCTATTTTTTATGGACATGACTGGGGAGTGGCTTGATGTGGGGGCTTGTGATGGATGTGAGGCAAACAATGGGAAATATGATAAATTTTTAGATGACAAAAATATTGCTGAGATATGGGTTTCTCGAATAACACCTGGTTTTATTTCAGATTATGATGAATATATCAGGTTGTTGAATTCCTTTTTCAAAAAAGATTACCTGTATAGACATGGAGTTATTTTAAATTCAGATAAGGCCCTTGATTATGTAGATGATGACTGGAAGTGGATGACAAATGAAGATAAATTGAAACTTGGGATTTTGTTTGGCTTTCAAAATGTTGATGTTCCTGTAGAAGATACCCATGGAAATGTTTGTACTGCAGAGGATTATAAAGACAATAGGATGATCTATCCATATCAGATGGTATATCTTCGATCCCATGGTTCTCCCATGAATCATGGCTTTTATCAAAATGACAAAAGTGAATTTAAATATGTTTTGATTGATGACTACCTCAATATTATGCCCTCTTCTGCTTTTTATTTGCTCTATACCTGTTCTGGGTGTGATTTTTCCTATGATGGTGGTGATGGATTTTTAGGGGGAAGGGCTCTCTTTAATGGAGAGGGGGGGCTTCTTTCCATAGGAACCACAAAAACTGGTGGTATGTGGTACGATTCAAGTTTTTTTATTAATCTATTTTGTGGAAAAGGTTTTGGAGAATCCTTTTTGGGTTGGATAAATGATGCACTTGCCGCTTATCCTGAAACTGGAAAACCGTGGTGGTATGGAATGACAATTATTGGAGATGGTTCCCTTTCTGTTTTTTCAAATGGGGGAATATGTTTTAATCCCAAAATTAATGTAAATCAACTTCTAAAATTGAAATACAAACTAAAGGGAAATTTAAATATCTCAGGTTGCTTTGATGAAAATGGAGATGGAAGGGTAAATGGAGATGATGAAAAATATCTCAAGAAGAAAATGGTAAACTACTAAAATGGAAAGTTATCTGACAATAAAAAAGGGCCTGGAGAAAAAAATAAACATAAAAAAATCTATCTTCATAGGAAATCTCTTTTTCGTTAAAGATAGGGGTGAAATCAATGAAAATCTTGAAAAAGTAAGAAAAAGACATATAAATGCAAACCATGTGGCCTATGGAGCCATAATATTAAAGGGGGATAGGAGAGAAGAGTATTTTTCTGATGATGGCGAGCCCCACAATAGCGCAGGGATGCCCATTTTAAGGGAAATCAAAAGGGAAAATCTGGCAAATATTTTAATAACAGTGACGAGATATTTTGGGGGTAAAAAATTGGGGATAAGGGGGTTAATAGATGCCTATTCAGGTTGTGCAAGGATGTTAATTGAAGAATCACACCCTGAAGAGGTAATAATACATTCACAATTTGAAATTCCATTTAAATATGAAAATTTTGGAATAATATCTTATGAGATTAAAAGACATAATGGAGCAATTTTAGATAGAGATTACTTAAAAATGAATCTTTTAATTAAAATACCTGTAAAATATGAGCAAAGTTTTCTAAGAAAAATAAGAGAAAAAATACCAGATTTAAATCCCATCAAAATAGCAGAATGAGATGAAAATTATCTTAATTCAACCTCCAATTGAAGATTTTTATTCCACTAAGATAAGAACCTTCCCCTATGGCGTTATCTTAATTTATTCCTTTTTGAGAAAAATGGGATTTCAAAATGTGAAAGTTTACGATTTTTTGTCAAACTACAACAGTTTTTCCATTTCATTTCCCGAAGAATTTTCCCATTTAAGAGAGTTTTATGTAAAGGACAATTCCCCCATTAAGTTGTTTCAAAAGTTTCAGCATTTTGGGGCAAGGTGGGAGGAAATTGGTGAAGTGTTTTTGATGGAAAAACCTGATATTATAGGGATATCATCTCTGTTTACCACCTATTTTGAAGAAGTGTTAAAATGTGCAAGCCTTGCAAAGAGAATGCTTAAAAATGTTAAGGTTGTAGTAGGTGGAAATCATCCTTCAACAGACCCTGAAGCCTTTTTGGGGAGTGATTTTGTCGATTTCGTTGTAAGGGGAGATGGAGAGATCCCATTTTATAAACTTCTTCTAAGTTTTGAAGGGAAAATACCGCTTTCAGATGTTGAAAATCTTTCCTATAAAAGAGGTGGAAAAATCGTTCACAATCCGGTGAGATTGGTTGAAAATATTGAAATGTTCCATCCAGTAAATTTAAATGGACTAAGTTTAAAGAAATACAAAAGAGGAAATAGAAGATATGTCTTTATTGAGTTTTCAAGGGGGTGTCCCTTCAGGTGTGATTTTTGCTCACTTCATACAAAGTATGGTGGGAGGATGAGATTTAGATCTCCGCAAAAAGTGGTGAATGAAATGGAATATTTGAGAGAAGAATTTAACGTTGATATCTTTGATTTTACAGATGACTATCTTATTTACTCGAAGAGAGAATTTAAGGATTTTTTAAAATATGTGATTGAGTCTAAAAAACTGAAGGGAATAGAACTCTGTGCCACAAATGGGATCCCCATGGAAAAGTTGGATAGGGAAATTTTGTATCTTATGAAAAGGGCGGGATTTAAAGACATTAATATATCCCTTGTTAGCACCAATAAAAGCAGTTTAAAAAGGATGAATAGACCTTCAAGTGTGGAAATTTTTGAAAGGATATATCCCACACTTGTGGAACTTGATTTCTTTACCACGGTTTATCTCATTTATGGGCTTGAAGGAGAAGATTGGAGGGATGTATTGAACTCAATTTTTTACTTGCTAAAAAAGAGGGTTCTTATTGGCCCCTCAATACTCTATGCCACACCCGGTACAGGAATATATGAAAAGTTTTCAAAGGGAATTCCCCTAAAACTTTTGAGGTCTTCAACTGCGTCAGTTTTAACTGAAAACTTTACCACCAGGGATTTAATGACCCTTTTTTCAATAACAAGACTTGCAAATTTTTTAAAAAGGCTGGTGGATAATTTCGATTCTCTAAAATATGTGGAGAAAAGGATTAGGGGAATTTCAGATGGGAAATTTATAGTAAAAGGTGTAAAGGCTCCAGATGAATTGCTTCTGAAATTCATTTTTTCAACTGAGAAGATTTGGGGGTATAGGGTTTTGAATAAAAGTGATTTACTCTTTGAATATTTTGAAAGGAAAAATTTTAATCATGAGATTGTGAAATCTTTTCTCAAAAAACTTCAGAGTGTGAAAATTAGTGGAGTTAAAAAGGTGGAAAAGGTGATGGGAAAGGATGTCGTTTCTGTTTATATATAAATCACCTGAATTTTATTCTATTTATTAATATGAAATGGATGATTTTTATATGAAGTCTGGAGTTAAATGAGAATCTGGAAATTTTTGCATGGTTTTCCAGAAAAAACTTCCATGAATTTGAGATATAATCAACTTTGACACCTGATTCCTGCCAGAAAATTTCATTTTTGCCAGATTTTAATTTTTTCTTACTTGCCTTCCCCAAATGCCTTCCCAAAGGTATGTAGAAGGATAGGAAGTTTTGCTTAATTGTTTGATTTTCGCCAGAATATTTTGGGCCTTGCAAGTTTTAGGTTTTTTATTTTGCTTGCCCACGCCTAAATGCCCTATAAACCCATAGTGAGGCTTATGAAGAGGGTATTTCTGCCTGCTACCTTTCTTTCCATTCTTTAAATCACAAATCATTCTGCCTGACACTATTTTTCCTTTTAAATGAATGGTAATTTTTTCAAAATCACCTTATTTTTACACACTTTCGGGGGTTTTGTAGAACAATCACGTATCTAAGGTCCCTCTATGATATTGATATTTCCAATTTCCTCTGGTAAAATTTCATCCTTGCCACTGTAGCTCAGCTGGTAGAGCAGCTGATTCGTAATCAGCAGGTCGGGGGTTCGAGTCCCCCCAGTGGCTTATTTCATTTTCTTGAAACAAAAATCAAAAAATTATATCCATACTATGTGAAACCATTAATTTAAAGGAGGAATATGGAGTACAAAGATTATTATAAAATTTTAGGTGTATCAAAGAATGCCACTCAGGATGAAATAAAGAAGGCATACAGAAAACTTGCGAGAAAATATCACCCGGATTTTAACAAGGGGAATAAAGAGGCTGAAAAAAAATTTAAGGAAATAAATGAGGCATATCAGGTTTTAGGTGATCCTGAAAAAAGAAAGAAATATGATCAACTGGGGGCTAACTGGGATAAATTCCAAAACTTCAATCCGGGAGATTTTGGATTTGATTTTGGTGGGGGAAAAGACTGGTTCAGTGGATTTAATTCAAGGGGTAGTTCCTTCGGAGGTTTTAGCGATTTTTTTAAAATATTTTTTGGGGGTGGAGACATATTTGGAGAGGACATATTTTCGAGGAGTAGAAAAAAGAGAAGCAGATCAAAAAACATCTACGGTGAACTTACGATTTCTTTATATGAAGCCTTTCACGGTGGGAAAAGATTACTTAAATTGCAAAGAGAAGAAATGTGCCCAAATTGTGGTGGAATGGGAATAGTTGGAAACCAGATATGCAATAGTTGTATGGGAAGGGGAATTGTACTCCATCCAGTTGAAATTGAAGTCACAATTCCGCCGGGAGTTGATGAAGGCTCGAAAATAAGAATTCAGGGAAAGGGAGAAAATGGTGGGGATGTAATTTTAAAGATTCACATTAGAGAAGACAATAAATTTAAACTAATAAATAGGGATATACATACAGAAGTGGAAGTTCCGCTCTATATAGCGGTTTTAGGCGGAGAAATTGATGTCCCCACACTTGGTGGAAGGGTCAAAATGAAAATTCCACCTGAAACACAGAATGGAACAACATTTAGATTGAAGGGGAAGGGGCTTCCTCCACTTGGTAGAAAAAGGGGTGGCGATGAAATTGTAAAGATAAAGATTTTAATTCCCAGAAATCTATCTGAAGAGGAGAAAAGACTTTTCAGACAACTTGCCAGCATGAGGGGTATTATAGTTTAATACTCCTCAATTTTTTTAAAATTTTACCCTTTTCAAGGCCGAAAAGAGACTCCCATTTTCTTAAAACTTTCCCATCTGAAAATAATATATCGTCAAAATAATGGGGGATTAACTTTCTTATCTCTTTTAAATTCCCTTCATCAATAAACCCTGCAGGCTCAATAAATATGTAATTTTCAAATGATAGCATCTTTTCTCCCAATTCAATCAAATCCTCACTTCCATCCCACCTGCAGATTAAACTTGAGAAGTAGGGAAGAATATTGTAATTTTTCTTAAAAAATTCATAATCCCCGCTTAAATGAAGTCTAATGGTAAATTTAAAGGTATAGTCATCCCTATAAAAATTTAATCTTGAATAATAGTTATCCTCCTTTGCAAGTTCAAGAAGGCTTTTTAAAAAAACCTCATCAATGTCTGCAAATTCGTAAAATACAATATTTAATAAAATAAAGGGATTTTCATCAATTATCTTCCTTAAAAAATTCAGCAATCTTTCCCTCTTACCACTTTTCATCTCCGCCACTTCAACTGTTAAAGTAGAAGAAAGATGGTTAAAAATCTCGGTGGATAATAAATGGTTATCTGTAAATGAACTTATGTATATGTTTCCAATAAATTCCCCTTCTCCATCTTTAAAAATATTTGGTACTTCAAATGGATAGTACTCAATATTAAATTCATTTTCAAGAATCTTTATACAGTGATATATATCCCCCGTATCCAGGAAATTGTTCTTCAAAATGTAATATGGTGGATATTTCATAAAGGAGTAATTCTCTCTAATTGCAATTTCCCTCAATTCAGTTTGGGGTAAAAGGGAAAGAATAAATGCCTCGCTATTTAATCCAAGATTTTTATTATTTAACCATTTCACAGTGTGACTAAAGGAATCAAGATTATCAAAGGGAAGACCAATGATTATTCCAATCTGAGGTTCAATACCATTTTTCAGGAGAATTTCAGTTCCCCTTAAAAATTTATCCAGATCTGTTTTTCTACTAATAAAATCAAGTACCTTTTGTGATGTGGACTGAAGTCCAAGTTCAACACTTTTAAAACCAGCATTTCTCATCCATTTACCAGTTTCTTCATCTATTCTCTCAGGTCTAATTTCAGTGTGAATTGGAATTTTTAAAGGGTTCAAATGGGAGATAAACTTTAAAAAGTCAATCAGGTGGGGATGTACCTCGAAGGAGGGATCCAGGAAATATATCTCACTAACATTTTTTTTAGAATTTATAAACTGGAAAAAATCTTCCATCAAATCCTTACCATAAAATCTCACCCTGCTTCTATTTTTTGAATAAAAACAGTATTTACAACTATAGGGACATCCCCTCATGGTCTCAATGGGATAATTTTCCCCCAAACCAGGTGGAATTATCCCGGAAGAATAGGGATCCACCTTCAAAGAGGAAATATCACTAAATTTCCCAAAAATTATCCGGGATACGCTTTCCTCAAAAAGTAAATTAAAATTTTCTTCTCCCTCTCCGACAAAAAATGTATCCACACAATCCACATCCATCCAGGGAGAGTCAACTGAAATTTCAGGACCTCCAAAAATAATCCTTACATCCCTTTTCAGTTTCTTTATCTCTCTTGCTATGTAGATATTCCTCTCCACATTCCACATGTAAGAGGTAAAAAACAAAATTTGATACCCGCCATCCAAAATGTAATCTATGAGATACCTATCTGAGGCAAGAGAAGCAATTTCCTGAGAAAGGACCTCTATGAAAATCTTCCTATCTCTCAAAAAATTCCTATTTTTTAAAAGGATTAGTCCTGCAGCAAGGGAAACATTTGAATCCAGATAGTAAAAGTTAAAATCTGGAACAGGCAGTTGTATCCAGAGTCCCTTCATGAAGAATTTCCATCTCTCTCAATGGGCAGTTCAATCACAAACTGTGCCCCATCTTTATATTCTCTATCGAGAAAGATTTTTCCCCCATGCATATTTACAATACCCTTTACTATATACAAACCAAGTCCACTACCACCCTTGGAACCTCTACCCTTCACATATTTTTCAAAAATATTTTCCGCTATCTCATCACTGATACCAGGTCCATTGTCCCTGAATTTAATCACAACTTTTTTCTCACCCCTATTTACAATTACATCTATTTTCCCCCCACGGGGAACATATTTCAATCCATTTTCAAGTAAATTCAAAAAGGCCTCTTCCATTTTCTCAACATCAATATTCAGGTAAATTTTTTCATTCTCCCCATTTAGTTTCAAATTTATCTTAACATCCTTTTCCCGTGAAATGGAGTCAACTTGAGAGATGGCAGATTTTAAAACTTCTATGATGTTCCTATTTTCAAAATTCAAATTCAAGTTTCCACTCTCAATCCTGGAAACCTCAAGAAATCTCAAAATAAGTCCATTCAATTTCCTGCCACTTTTTTCAATTAAAGAGACATATTTTAATATCTTTTCCCTATTAGCCTCCTCCCTGATCAGTTCACAACAACTCAAGATGGAGTGAACAGGAGATTTTAGATCGTGCACAATCATTGAACTGAGTTCACTCCTCATCTTCTCTACTTCATCCCTTCCCTTTTTTAGTTTTACAAGGCTTTTTACCTTTGCCACAAGTAAGTCATCATCCACTGGTTTTGATATGAAATCATCAGCCCCCGCCTCAAGCCCCTCAATGACATCCTCCCTTCTATTTAAGGCAGTGACCATTATTATGGGGATAAATCTAAATTTATACTTACTTCTCAGAATTCTACAAACCTGAAAGCCATTCATCTCCGGCATTAAAACATCCAGAATTATTATGTCAGGATTTTCCACTTCAGCAAGTTCCAGACATTCCCTGCCACTTTTTGCTTTTAACACTTCAAATCCTTCTGGTTCAAGTATTGCCTCAAGTAAAAGCAAATTTTCTTCCCTATCGTCAACTATCAGCACCCTTCCCAAATTGTCCATTTTAAAACCTCATCCTGACAATTTTTGTTCCACCCTCTAAATCATAATTCAATGGCAATGTGAAAAAGAAAGTACTTCCCACTCCCTCTTCAGATTCAACCCACATCCTACCCTTGTGAAGTTCAACAAATCTTCTGGCAAGATACAATCCAAGCCCGGTACCTTCTTCACTCTTTTCTCCCCTATAAAAGGGTTCAAATATTTTCTTAATCTCATCCTTTGAAATTCCACTCCCAATATCTTTAACATAAACTTTTACTTCATCGCCATATTCACCTAAAAAGGCTCCCACCTCTATCCTTCCCCCAGGCGGAGAAAATTTTATTGCATTACTGAGTAAATTCAGTAAAACCTGTCTTATTTTCTTCTCATCAGCCTTCACTTTATTCCTTATTTCTTCATCTACAATAATGGAAACCTCTATTTCCTTTTTTTCAATTAAAGGAGATAGAGAGTTTATACAATCACTGATAACCTGCTTCAGGTCAATATCCTTTATATTTAATTTTTCAACTCCCCTTTCAATCCTTGCAATATGAAGTAAATCTTCTACAAGAGATAGAAGTAACTTTCCATTCTTATGGATGTAATTTACAAATTCCATCTGTTTTTTATTTAGAGGGCCATGGGTTTTTTTCAATAAAATTTTTGAAAAACCAATTATTGAATTCAAAGGAGTCTTAAATTCATGGGATATACTTGCAAAGAGTTTTGACTTCTCATAGTAGAGTTTTTCAAGTTCCACATACTTTCTTTGAAGTTCTTCAGTTCTTGACTTGAGTTCCCTGGCAAGGTCAAATATCTTTTTAAATTTCATGGAATTATCTATAAAAATAGCAAGTTGGATGGATATCCTTTCAAGAAGTTTTTTATCTTCCACTGAAAATGTTTTCAGAGAACCTATCAACATAACTCCATATATCTCACTTTTTTTCAAGAGGGGGACAAGAAGTAAAATTTTGGGAGATATTTCCTTCCCGTTTTCCTGATAAATTTTAAAATGGGTTTCATCACCAAAATCCGTATATATTAAAGTCTTCTTCTCTCTGGCACATATTCCCACAGCCCCTTCACCGGGCATAAAAGAAGGCAAATCCTCCCTGCAACTTATACCTGAAAAAGGAAAAAGAAGTTTTCTCTTCTCATCATATAAGTATATGACCCCCATTTCACTCCTGGTTCCTTCACAAATGAGGTGCAAAACATCCAGAAGGGCATCTTTTAACTCTGTAGATCTTATCAAAACAGAAACAATATTGTTGTATACCTCAAGGTAATATTCCCTTCTCTTTAATTCCTCTTCCCTGTTTAAAAGTTTCCTGTTTAATTCCCCCAACTCCTTTATAATTTTATCCTTATCATTTGAACCCTTCACTTTGTAACCTTTCTGGAGAAGGAATATTTAAGAATTGCATAGAGGGTTTTAATTCCATCCTTCCAGGTAATTTTTTTCCCCTCTTCATAACTTCTGCCATGATAGGAAATACCCACTTCATAGATCCTCAAATTAAGTCTCGCTATTTTTATCGTAATTTCTGCATCAAAGGTAAAACTATTCTCTTCAAGATAGATCTTTTTTAAAATATCACCTTTAAACATTTTATAGCAGGTCTCCATATCAGTTAAATTCAGGTTGGAAAACATATTTCCAAGAAGGGTTAAAAATTTATTCCCCACATAGTGCCAGAAATATAAAACCCTGTGTTCCCTCGTGGTTATAAACCTTGAACCGTATACAACATCTGCTTTACCCTTTAATATGGGGTTTAGTAAAAGGATGTATTCATTGGGATCATATTCAAGATCAGCATCTTGAATTATTGCTATATCTCCTGTCATTTTCTCAATTGCAGTCCTCACTGCAGCCCCTTTACCCATATTCTTTTCATGGAAAAAAATCTTTAAACTCCCATCCTCATCCTTCAATCTTTTTAAAAATTCCCTGGTACCATCTGTGGAATAATCGTCAACTATTATAATTTCCTTTTCAAGTTCCCCAATATCGGCTTTCTTTACCCTCTTTAATATCTCCTCAATGGTGGATATTTCGTTATAAACTGGAATTAAAACAGATAGTTTCATACCTTACCCTATCTTAAAATATATTTAATAATGTAAAAGCCACCGACCAAAAGTATTATAAAAAGAATGCTCAACATATTAAACCGTTTTTCTATAAAATCTCTTATTGGAGCACCAAACTTATAAAAAAGGGCACTTACAGCAAAGAATCTCATACTTCTACCAATCGCTGAAGCGAGTAGGAAGAGGAAAAAGTTTATTTTAAAAACCCCGGCAGAAATGGTAAAGACTTTATAGGGAATGGGGGTAAAGGCAGCAGTAAAAACTGCCACAAAGCCATTTTCGTTGTATAGTTTGCTCACCTTCATAAAATTTTCATGGGTAAATGATGGTACGTATTGAAAAAAGTAGGGAGAAATAAGTTCCCATAACTTTAATCCCAGAAAATATCCAAAGATAGCTCCAAGAACTGAACCAAAAGCGGCAATTAGTGCATATTGAAATGATTTTCTCGGTTTTGAAACACACATGGTTATCTGTAAAACGTCTGGTGGGATTGGGAAAAAAGATGCCTCAGCAAAGGCAAGGCCAAAGAGAAAGCTTCTGGCATATTTACTATCCGCTTTACTGATAACCCAATCATATAATTTTCTAAAGTATTTAAATATCAACTACCAGCCCTCCTTACCCAACAACTTTACAAAAACACATTTTATATCATCTTTAACTCTTATTTTTCCATCCCCTGATTTTGTTATAATTTTTAAAGTCTGCAAAAAGGGAGAAGCTCCAACGGGAATTACCATGATTCCCCCATCTTTAAGTTGTGCCACAAGTGATTGGGGAATTTCTGGACTTCCTGCAGTAACAATTATTTTATCATAGGGGGAATACTCTTTCCATCCAAGGGTACCATCACCCACTTTAACCGAAATATTTTCCAATTTGAGTTTTTCAAATACTTTTTTGGCCCTTTCCGCAAGTTCTGGAATTCTTTCAACAGTATATACACGCTTTACGAGTTTCGATAGAATAGCCGCCTGATAACCGCTTCCAGTACCTATCTCAAGTACAATATCGTCCCTTTGTGGATTCAATTTAGAAGTCATATAGGCGACCATAAAGGGTTGAGATATGGTTTGACCAAAACCTATGGAAAGAGGAGAATCCAGATATGCAAGGTCCTTTTCCTCTTCAGGTACAAATTCTTCACGGGGTATTTCGAGAAAGGCTTTCTCTATCTCTCCATTTTCAATTGCTCCCCTCAACTTTAAAGAACTAACCAACTGGATTTTCTTGAGATTTAAGTCCCTATTCACCGATCTCAAATTCCTTTTTCAAGGCCTCAATCAAGTTATAAGATGTCTGATCCCTATGCAGGGGGGTAATGGTAATATATCCATGGGTAAGGGCATAGAAATCTGTATCTTCAGTCTCATCCCACAAACTGTTGTCAAGCCCTATCCAATAGTATTTCTTTCCACGGGGATCGTTGTTCCCATAAATGAGTGGTTTATCACTATCAAAGGGATTTGAAAATTTCCTGCTAAGCCGTGTTACTTTAATTCCTTTTATCTCCTTTGAAGGAATATTTACGTTTAGAAAGAATCCCGAAGGTAAAAGAGGCTTCTTTAAAAACTTTGAAAGGATTTTAACGGAATTTTCAGCAGCATCTTTGAAATTCATTTCCTCAGAAAGTTCAAGAGAAAATGCAAATGAAGGTACCCCGTACATGGATCCTTCCCTTGCGGCCGCAACAGTCCCTGAATAAATTGTGTCATCACCTAAATTGGCTCCTCTATTGATTCCAGAAACAATCACATGGGGAATTTTTTTTAAAATTTCAGAAATACCAAATAAAATACAATCCACAGGTGTACCATCAATTGCGTATTTATCCTCATCAACCCTTGAAATTCTGAGTGGTCTATTTAAAGTTATTGAATGGGAGGCCCCACTCTGTTCCTGTGAAGGTGCCACCACGGTAACCTTAATCTCCTCCCCATTTAAAGAAATATTCTTAAAGGCTTTATAAAGAAAGTCAAGACCTTCTGAGAAAATTCCGTCGTCATTTGTAAGGAGGATATTTAACACAAGAGGACCCCTCAAAAAAAATGGTCGGGACGAGAGGATTTGAACCTCCGACCACACGCACCCCAAGCGTGTGCGCTACCAGGCTGCGCCACGTCCCGACAATGAAAAATTAAAACACTTTTTTAAAAATTTGTCAATATTTCAAAATTGATATTCTGTTAAATTTTTGTATGAATGCTTTGATGAAAAACTATTTAAGACACGGGGGTTAAAAAATTTTGTGTTCAGTAAATAAGATTTATTAAGATAATCTAATTTTGCCAGACACCAACTCTTTCCTCTCTTCTCTTCTCTTTCTTGCCTGACACTTTTTCTAAATATCAAGTTTTGTCTGATGATTTTTACTTTTTTGCCTTTTTACAAGTTCAGGTCTGTCCCCTCTTCCATTTTCTTAATTCTTTTTATTAATTCATTTTATTTTCCCGGAACTTAATCTGTTTTTTTATTTATCCGCCCTAAAAACCTTCTAAAATTTTTTGAAAACAAATAGTGCCAGACAAAAAAGAAAAAATCTTTCTCTTTTTTTCTATAAACCCATAGTGGGATTGTGTGGAGGTTATTTTAGCCTGATACCTTTAATTTGATTTTTCTGGCACTTTTTTCAATTTTTGCTATGAAGTGTGAAGAGGAAGTTGGTAATTAAATATTTTTCCTATTATAATTTTTCAGACACAAAATTCTGGATATGCATCCAAAACACAACTTTTATGAAAAATTAATATTTTCCAACAAAAATAAAGGCTGTTTCAGTTGAAGTTAATTTCCTTTTTTTAAAAATTTCTCTTCTTTTAGCTATAAATTTATTAAAATTTTTGAGTACATGGGAAATTGCTCTGAGGGAAGTTCTTTCAAAAAAAAGCACATAAACTAAGCCTACAATATCTCTTATGGAAAAGGGGATAAAAAAAAGAAAATAAACTAACATGGGAATATTTTTTATTCTAAATAAAAATCTATTTTTAAAGGAGTGATAATTGATTTCCGGTGATAGGATTTTCCTTCTCTCAGGTAGCACTTTTCTCTTGTGATATGCAACAAGTTCAGGGAAAAATCTAAATTTATACCCATAAATAAGTGCCCTGAATGAGATATCTGCATCCTCTCTATACACGAAAAAATCTTCGTCAAGATATTCCTTCACTTCACCTATGGTTATTGATAAATCCTCAAGAACACTTCTCTTCCAGATTGAAAGGGCTCCACTTACCCCACCCACAAAACACTCAACATTAAATTTTTCTCCATCTCTTTTTCCACTTCCCCTGTCAAGATGTCTCTGAAAGGGGTTCCAAACAATTCCTGTGGAATCAACTATATTTGTAAAATTAAAGTTTTCATCATATCTCAACAATTTAGGAACAGGTATAATTTTTTCAGAATCAATTTTCAGGAGTTTCCCCTTTACCTTCCTTAAGAAATCAGCAGGTAAAATTACATCGGGATTCAGGAAGATTAAATAGGGTGATCCACTCTTTTCAATTAAAGCATTAACCGCTTTTGAAAAACCAACATTCTCGTCATTTTTATGGAAATAATTAATTGTTTCTGCAAAATTTTCAACTATTTCCAGGGTGTTATCTCTGGAACTGTTATCCCACAAATAGATTTTAAAACCAGTATAATTTTGGTTAACAAGGGAAATAAGTGTCTTTTCCAATGTGTTTCCGCTATTGTAAGTAACAATTAAAACATCAAAAAAAATATCCATCTGTTAAACTTCTAACAAAAATTCTATTGCCTTCTTTCTTTCCTTTACAATTGCAGCTACATTAAAAAATTCCTTTTCAGTAAGTTCCGCAAAGGGTTTTCCCATCACAATGATATCTCCCCACTCATTCCTTTCCACAATTCCAGTTTTAAAAGCCTTATCCATTATCATATTAAACATGGATTCATAGGTATAGGGAGGAGGTGGAGATACATTTTCCTTTTTCATTATGTACATTCCAGATCTCCACTCAAACAAATCGGCAAGTTCAAAGAACTTCACAAGTTCTCTTCTATTTCTAATGGAAAAACTCTCTGAAGTTTTTCTCGACATCAAATGGGAAAGTTTTTCATCAATCAGATTCAAATCAAATGGAGTATCAAATGGAGGAACAACATCAATTAATTTAATTCCCCACAGTAAAACGCCTATTCTCTCAGAAATCCAGAAACCTTTTTTGAGATCATCGGTATTCCATTTAAGAGGAGGCAGGGAAAAAATTTCACCAAACTCTTCATCCTTAAACTCCCTGAAAGAATATACAAAGGGGGAATTTAAAAATTCCTCAATTTCACTTTCACTTCCCCTTTCCTCCAGAAATGCCCTCTTATTTAAAAGAGCGTAAAAAAGTATTTTATCAATAACCTCTTTTTCTTTATCCTTCATCCTTCATTAATTTCCACATTCCTTATTGGAATGCTCACATGGGGCGTACCCCTTTATTTCTCCCTTTAAATAGGCATCCACAATCTTTTCTGCATCTCCAACGTATCCAGTAACAACTTCAATGCCAAAATTTTTAAACATTTCAATAGCTCTGGGACCCATTCCCCCTGCAATTATTACATCGGCTTCATTCTGATGAACAAACTGTGGGACAACTCCGGGCTGGTGATTTGAAAAAAATGGATTCTCCACAACTTCATAGTTTTTCCCCCCATTGTCATCAATTGTAACAAAAAGATAATAGGGGCACCTTCCAAAATGCAAACTTACTTTACTGTTTTTTCCATTGTTCTCTTCTATGGCAACTGCTATTTTTTTCATAAGTGAACCCTCCATCTAAATTAAAGAAGAAATATTATACCATATTTCCTCATAATTTTTTAAGAGATCACTACCATATTCCTTTAATGTTTTTAGTATTTTTAAACTTTCCACAATGTGGGGGGAAAAGGGAATTTTTCCCACAACCTTTATATCCCTTTCGCCACAAAAATTTTCAATTTCACCTGTTAGAGACGAATTTATGTTAAATTTATTAATCACAACCGCCGACCTAATTTTAAAGTGGCTGGCAAGATCCAGAATCCTCTTCAAATCGTGAATAGAAGAAACAGTTGGTTCACAAACTACAACCACAAGATCTGTTCCAGTTATTGCAGAAATCACGGAACATCCTATTCCGGGAGGACCATCTATCAGAAAATATTTTTTATCTGAGAAAAGTTTCCGCCCAACCGCCCTTATTTTGGCCACAAGTCTGCCGGAATTTTCTTCTCCGGGAATTAAATTTGCGTGTAAAAAATCCCCAAATCTCGTTTTTGAAAGGTAAAAATATCCTGAAAGCCTTTCCTCCTTTTCTATAGCATCGTATTCACAGAAATGATGGCACACACCACAATAATCGCAATTGATTTCATTTATCTCATACTTCTCCTCCTTTTTAACTACTGCATCAAAATTGCACACATCATAACACACCCCACATCCAACACATTTCTCACCATCAATTTTGTACCTATACCCACCAAAAAATTTTTCCTCCCTTAAAATTTCTGGTTTTAACAAAATATGCATATTGGGGGCATCCACATCACAGTCAATTATGAGTTTATCTTTAACTATTGTGGATAAATTTATTGCCAGAGTTGTCTTTCCAGTTCCACCCTTACCACTAACAATGACTATTTCCCTGGGTTTATTTTCCATGGGTACCTCCAATTATCACATCCCATATTCTTTTAAATTCCTTTAAAAATCCTGGATTAATTTCTATTAAATTTTCCCCCCTTGATGTACTTTTAGCAATCTCAAGGTCAAAGGGAATTTCCAATAAAATTTCTATTCCCTTATCTGCACAAAAGTCTTTAAGTTCCGTTATATCTCCCGAAATCTTATTAATAACAATACCCATCTCTTTGTTAAATTTTTCTGCCACCATAAAAATTCTTTTAAAATCACTTATTCCATAGGGAGTTGCCTCTACCACAAAAATTATGTAATCGCTTTTTTCCATTATGGAAACCGAAGGACAACTACTTCCAGGGGGACCATCAACTACTGTTATTGGAGAACTAACTTCTTTTAACATCTCTTTTATTAAATGGGTGGTAAGTGTTCCACCAATATTTAACTTACCTTCAACAAATTTTTTCCCCTTCCCAACAGTTCCATATCTAATCTTTCCAATTTCCTTTTTCTTCCTTAAAAGAGCATCTCTGGGGCATACACGAAAGCAGCCACCACAACTATGGCAGAGATCTTCAAAAATAAGCACCGAACCCTTTAACTTCATTATGGCGTTGTACTCACATATTTCAGCACACTTATGACACCCATCACATTTATTTTTAATCAATTCGGGGACTTCCACATAAACACTTTTCTCATCCTCTATTTCAGGTTTTAAAAAAAGATGTACATCTGGCTCTTCCACATCGCAGTCAAAAATTGCCACCTTTCCTTCATATGAAAGGAATAAAGAGGTAGAAATTGTGGTCTTTCCAGCTCCCCCTTTCCCACTTGATACTGAAACTATCATAATTCCTCCTTGACAATTTTAGTGAAAGATTATAGAACATTCCGTTAAATAAATCTAACTTTTTAAGGAGGAAAAATGAGGATTGCAATTTCTATAACAGCAGGTGGAACAGAGGGAAAAGTAAGTGGAAGATTTGGAAGGTGCCCATTTTTCATGATTTATGATATTGAAAGTGGAGAATATGAGGTAATACCAAATCCGGCAACGGCAATGAGTGGGGGAGCAGGATCAAAGGCAGCGGAAATAATAATTGAGAAGGATTGTGAGGCAATAATTTCAGGAAATATCGGTCCAAATGCTTACAGGGCTTTAAAGGCTGCAAATGTTAAAATGTACACCGCTCAGGATGGAAGTAATATAGAGGAAACAATAGAAAAATTTAAAAATGGAGAACTCGAAGAATTTGGTATGAATGAATTTTAAAAAAGGGGGAAATTCCCCCTTTTTTAGTTACTTTTTATTTCTTTCAGCCATTCTCCTTTTATATTCTTCAGGTGTAATGGCAAATTTCTTTTCAATTTCTTCCCTAAAGACAGGACCTGAATTGTATGCACAGAAGGGATACAATTTCCCATCAGGTGCCGCATAGTGAATTACGCATCTCTTTACTCTTTCCACATCGTAGTTGTATGAATCCATAAAGTGCATTCCAGCAACCAGCAAAGTTTTATAGGTGTATGTTCCATCATTCTCACCCCTTCCAGCATCTTTATCCAATAACCCTTCCAGTGTCTGTAAAAATTTCTTGAAGGTAAGACCTTCAGGTGCCTTATCTTCTCTAAAATATTTCTTGGCGTCACTTAAAACACCTGCTCCACTAAAGAACTTATACACACTTTTAAACCTTGCATTTTCAATTTTTCTCGCTTTTTTCTGCATATCATCCAGAAAGTTTTTAATGTCCACAAACTGGGTTATTGGAGTAGGTCTTTTATTTTTATCCACAAAGAAATATGTTCCTATACCGCATCCAGGATGACAGGTAATTGAGCAGGTCCTTTCTCCTCTAAAGGCTGAAACAAGTTCGCTGATGGGAGATGTCGCTGAAAGTGGAAACCAATCATCTTTTGTAGAATAACCAAGTTTGTTTACTTCATTTGCCATATCTGAGAGGGTGAATCTCATTTTTTCTCTTTCTTTTGTTGAAATCCTGCCTGTAAGTGCCACAGGTTGATAACTTATTCCTGAGGATACATCTATATTATCAAGGGCAAACTTAAAAATTTCTCCAACCTGGTCATCATTTATTCCACCTACTATAGTTGGAACATATACTATCTTAAGACCGGCCTTTCTAACATTTTCTATTACCTTGAGTTTTATATCAAATAGTTTTTCACTACCTCTAATTTCCTTATAGAGTTCAGGCCTTAAACCATCAAACTGAAGATATAGGGTATGGAGCCCCGCCTCCTTTGACCTCATGGCAAAATCATAGTCGGCAAATTTTATCCCATTTGTGGCAACCTGAATATGAGAAAATCCTAAATCTTTAGCAGCCTTAACAATTTCAAACCAATCTGGATGTATAGTAGGCTCTCCACCGGCAAACTGTATAACTCTACCTGCCACAGGTCTTTCTGCCCTGAGGGTCTTTAACATATCCACAACCTGTTCATAGGTAGGTTCATATATATATCCCTGAATGTTAGCATTAGCAAAGCAAATTGGACATGCAAGATTACATCTATTTGTAAGGTCAATGTTTGCAAGAACGGTATGGCTAATGTGAAGATTACAAAGCCCGCAGGATTCAGGGCATCCAGTGGCTCTTTCCACTGCTGGATTTGAAACGCCATCTCCAACGTCATAGTGCCATTCAAGTGCTCTTTTATAAATATAGGCATCAGAAAAAATTACATCCGTTATAACTCCATGTTCCTCACATTTTTTTTCCATGATTACCTTTCCATCTTTTTCAAAAACTCTCGCTTTAATCTTTTTTCCACACTCGGGGCAGAGAGAGATTGTCTCATATGGCAAACTTCTTGGAACATGCTTATAGTTAACGCCACATAGGGTTTTTCCAAACTTCTGCTCCTCTTTTAAATTTAACATTGTTGGTCCCATATTTTTCTCCTTAAACCTTAAATTAACATCTTATTTTATTTATTGAGTTTCCTCTGTCAAAAGGTAACTGTTCCATATAATGGTACACTTTTTCTTTTTTTTAATTAGTGTACCATATTAATGGAACAGTTGAGTTTGGTATATATAACTGTTCCAGATTAAAAATTTCCATAAAACTAAAATTTAGTTTGCCATTTTTAGTAATTTTCTAATAAAATAATTAGGTTATACTGAGGTTTTATATGGGCGAAAAGAAGAAGAAAAAATCACCAGAAGATGAAACAACACAAATATATAAGATGACAGGCCTGTTTAAGAATGCTTTAAGTGGAGAAAAATCTCCATCGCTTGTTATAATAGATGGAAATGAAAAGGGAAGGATTATATATTTAACAAATAACTATATGACAATAGGAAGGGGCTCCCATGCAGATATCATCATTTCAGATAAAACAGTAAGTAGAAAACACTGCCTGATTGAAGTAAATGAAACGGATGTGGTTGTCATAGATCTTGAGAGTTCAAATGGTACCTATGTTAACAATGTAAAAATAAATAAAGCCCATTTAAATCCTGGAGATAAGATAAGGATAGGAAGCACTTTGCTTAAATTTGAACTGACTGACAAAGAAGATAGTGAATTTCTTGAAGATCTTTATAAAAAAAGTACCTTTGATGATTTAACCTCTCTTTACAATAGAAATGTCCTTATGGAAAAACTTGAAGGATTTTTTGGAGATTCAGGAAATGCACCTCTTTCAATTCTCTTTCTGGATCTCGACCACTTCAAAAAAATAAATGACGAATTTGGGCACCAGACAGGAAGTGATGTCCTTTCCGAAGTGGGAAGGTTGCTCCTTTCAAATACGAGAACAGCGGATATTGCTGGAAGATATGGAGGAGAAGAATTTGTTATAATATTACCCCATACAACTGAGTCTCAAGCCTCATATGTTGCCGAAAAAATAAGAAAGATAATTTCAAATCATAAATTTAAATCAAAAGATGGCAAAGATATCAGTATTACCGTAAGTATAGGAGTTGCCCAGAAGACTGATAAAATCTATACTCCTGAAGAGTTAATTAAAATTTCAGATGAGGCAATGTACTTTGCCAAGAAAATGGGTAGAAACAGAACTGTACTCTACAAATCCGATGTGGGTAAATTTATCACAGTCACCCCTGAAATCCTTGAAGATAAAACTCCCCCATTTGGTTTTAATGTGGATGAGACATCTCACGAATAAAATTTCACGTCCCGAAAAAATTTTAATTTGAAATGATGATTTTTAATGGCTTATAAAGGAAAATAGTTCTCTTTTAACCATTGCTTCTGCAAGTGCCTAATAGTAAATAGTAACAGGCAAAAAATATCAGGATGTTGATGAAAAGGTACTGAAGAAATAATGTCATACAAAAAATTAGTTCTCCATTTGCTATTCCTCTCCATAAAGGCTACCTAAAGATTTATATATGGGGAAATGGGGGCTTAATCGTTGGGTTTTGCCAGAAGAGTTTAATTCTGTCAGTTTTGAGGTTTCTTTCTACTTGCCTCTCTTAAAATCCCCTAAAGGCTTATGGGGAGAAAAAGGATTTTCTTTAATTGTTAACTTTGCCAGAATTTAATTCTTTCTTCTACTTGTCTATCCAAGTGTCTTCCTCAGTAGTTTATAAAAGGATAAAGGGAATAGCCTTAGTTATTGATCCCTGCCAGAGGATCTTATCTTTGCCAAGATTTAATTTTTTTCTGTTTGCCCACCTTATAAGCCCCTTAAATGCTTATAGAAGGGGAATGGAGATGCTTAATTATTGGCTTTTGCCGGAAAGATTTTGAGTCATTGTTAGAATTTAGTTTTTTCTCTTACTTGCCAACCCTAAAATCCTACCAAAGGTTTATAGGATAAAAAAGGAATTTTATTTAATCGTTAATTTCTGCCAGAAGATTTTAAACTTTCTACCTATTAGCCTGACACCTTCCTTGCCTGACACTTTTTTCTCAGGATTTGATTTTATCATGGTTATTTAGATGTCTAAGGTGAGATTAAATAGGGGTGAATTTTTATTTACTTTATTTGCCACCTGCAAATTGGGCTGATATTATCTCCTTGAAATTTGACTTTAAAACTGTAAAATCAAATTTAAAATTTTTGTAGAAAGTTTTTGGTGAATAAGAAGAGAAAAAATAGATATAATTTACTTAAGGCATATTTAAGAGGAGATACCGTTTTATCTGGCTTACCTTTAAGTATTATCCTTTCTTCCACCTCAAGGTGTAATTTAAAATGTCCCATGTGTCCTAGGGCAATAAGTGAATTTGCAAATGTGGATATCGACTTTGAACTTTTTAAAAAAATAGTTGACGAGGGCAAGGAACTTTTTGAATTTGTTATACCTCAGGGAGGGGGAGAACCACTTTTAAATCCACAACTTGTGGATATGGTGAAATATTGTAAAAATCTTGGGATAAGGGTTGGTTTTTCTACAAATGCCACAGTTTTAACGGAAGATGTTTCAAGGAAATTGATTGAAGCGGGGCTTGACTATATAATTTTTGCCTTTGATGGGGCAACTCCTGAGGTCTATGAATATTATAGAAAGGGTGCAAAGTTTGATAAAGTAAGGAAAAATATCTTAAATTTTCTCAAGTTGAAGAAAGAACTAAAATCAAAAGTTTTTGTAACTCTTCAGATGGTTAGATTGCCATTAAATAATGGTCAGATAAAGGACTTCTATAAATTGTGGAAGGTGGATGGAGTTGATGAGATAAGAATAAAAGAGGATGAGATAAAAATTGAAGGTGTTGGCTTTAAGGAAGAGGTTGAGAAGGTTGCTAAGAAAAAGGGGAAAATGGCGCCCTGTCACTACCTCTGGCAGGGACCTGTCTATATTGAAGAAAATGGAGATGTCTATCCCTGTTGTCATGCATGGCTTTCAGACCCAATAGGTAATATAAAGGAAAAGTCCCTTGCTGAGATATGGAATTGCGATAGAATAGTGAAAATGCGTGAGGCTCATATAAAGGGTGATGTAAGTGAATTTCCAGAGTGTGTAAATTGTGCGGCACCGAGACCTAAAAAGATACTTATAATAGGAAGTTTTTTGGTTGATACATTTAATGTCAGAAAGATAATTCCCTTTGTGGAAAAATTAAATATTCTCTATAAAATTAAACTCTTTGATTAATCCTTGAGCATTTTTTCATATTTTTCCCTTAATTTCTGGAATTCTTTGTAGTACTTTCGGGGCAGAGGTGTTGCCCTTTTAAATTTTGCACTTAGTGGATTTATGTATCTTCCCCTCTTTTTAATTCTGTAATCAAGATGAGGTCCCGTTGAAAGGCCAGTGCTACCAACATATCCTATTATCTCTCCCTGTTTTACCCTCTTGCCTTTTCTTACACCCCTTTTTATTCTTGAAAGATGCATGTATTGTGTTTTATATCCATTTTTGTGTTTAATTTCTATGAATTTTCCAGCCCCCCCTTTCCATCCAGCATATAAAATTACTCCATCCCCTGCAGCATGAACAGGTGTCCCTCTTGGTGCTGCAATGTCAATTCCCAGGTGTGGCATATACCTCTTTAAAATGGGATGAAATCTATGATAGGAAAATCTTGAAGTTATCCTGCCAAATTTAAGAGGTGATTTTAAAAATTGCTTTCTTACAGATTTGCCAGTAGGTGTGTAGTAGTCAAATTTCCCATCTGGAAATCTAAAACCAATTGCCTCAAATTTTTTACCTCTATTTACAAAAACAGCAAATTTTATATCTCCATATTTTTTAAAAGCACCGTCTAAGAAACACTTTTCAACTATTAGATAGAATTTATCACCCCTTCTCAGATCTGTGTAAAAGTCAATGTCCCATCCAAAAATGTATGCAAGTTTTAATGCCAGGGCATCCCCCTCTCCAATTTTTTCTATTGCGTTAAAGAGGTTATCTTCTATTTCTCCCTTAATTAGTTTTGTCTTACAGATGTATGGAATTTTTTCTTTCTTGAATTTATATTTTCCCTTTTGAATATCGACTTTAAGGAGATAGTCTTCATCTATGTAGTATGTTAGCTGAAATATTTCGCCATTTTTGAGTTTTAAAATCAATCTGTTGCCCGCTTTGATTTTTTTGAGGTTGTAGAATTTTTTTCCACTGGATACAAGTTGATAAATTTCTCCCTTCTTCATCCCATATTGAGTTAAGTATTCTTCAATTGTTTTTCCTTTTTTTATCTGTAACTTAATAGTTTTAATCTTTTTTTGAGGGGGGTAATTAGGAGTAATGGAGTTTTTTTCAATTTTTTTCTTTTCATGTTTGATTGGTGGTTCTTTGATTAACTTTATCAGGTAGTAGTCAGAAAAAATAAATGCACAGATGGAAAAAATTATTAGAATTAATTTATTTCTCTTTTTCATTAAAATACACTCTTTTTTACAAATATTGCATCTTCAGGACATACCTCCTGACAACAAAAACACCTTATGCATTTTCTGGAATAAATCTTTAGGTTTTTACCCTTATATTTTATTGAATCTGTAGGGCATGCTTCCACACATCTTTCACATTTTATACACCTTTGGGTGTTTATGACAAGGTGTGGTGAAAACAGATCTCTCAGGTAATTTGCTATGAAATCAGGTAACTTCCATCTGCAGTCTATCATTTGTGGAAGTTTAAAGTTTTCAACCTGAAAGTCTTTTATCCCCTTTGGGAAGAATTCAATGCCATTTAGGGAGTAAATCTCTGGAAAAACTTCTTTGATAACTTTAATTACATAATTTTTTTCTTCCGGGAAGTTTAAAATTTTTGAAATTAAAACATCCAGGGTTTTTGCGTCCTTTGAAAGGGCAAAAATTCCAGTGTCTCTGGCTCTTCCATTACTTGGGCCATTTCCCTCCATTGAAATTATTCCATCTAAAATTGTGAGGGTTGGGGATATGGATTCATAGAGTCCCAGGAGCATTTTTGCAAATATTTCCCTATTTTCCCCGGAGTTTAGATGATATTTTGCCTTTTCTCTACCTACCACAACGCCATAGATGTTTTTAACCCCGAGGGTAAGTCCCATCATGGTGTGGGTTTTAAGTTTTGGCAGATTTATTATGTGATCAAATTGAAATATTTCTTTTGCCACATTTATTTTTTTTATTGTGGAAAAATTTGGGAGATCTATTTCCCTTTTCTCTTTAAACTCAACTATTTTTACTCCATGTTTTTTACAAATTTCATAGAGTCCAATTCTCTTTGCTACTCCTTCTGAACTTTCAAGTGCGGGACTATCACCAATGTAGATCTTTGCCCCCACATCTTTAAAAAATAGTATAACAGCCTCTATCAATGTTTTATTTGTTGTGATGGGCCTTTTGTCGCTCCTGAATCCTGAGAGAAAATTTGGCTTTAAAAGTATCCTTTCCCCCCTTTTGAATACTTCCTTTAAATTTAAAAAGGAATATGCCTCTTTGAGATTTTCATAAATATCTTCAATCTTGTATTGGGGAATAAGATTTAGATATATCTTATTCCCCATTTTCCTCTAAGCTTTCGAGTAAAAATTCAGCAAGATCTAAGTTTTTTACATTTTCTATGGATTTTTCATTGAGTCCATCACTTATCATTGTTTTACAATAGGGACAACTGGTAATTATTTTGTCTGGATTTACCTCCATGAGGTTATCAATCCTTTTATGGTTTATCCTCGTACCTCTGTTTTCTTCCATAAACATTCTACCGCCGCCGCCACCACAGCAGAAGGACTTTTCTCTTGTGAGAGAGGGTTCCACAAACTCAATACCTGCAATGCTTTCGATAACCTTTCTTGGTTCATCAAAAATATCGTTGTGTCTACCTAAGAAGCATGGGTCGTGGAATGTTACCTTTTCGCCATTTCCCCTTTTGACAGGTTTTAATTTTCCCTTTTCAAGTAAATTCGCTAAGATTTCTGTATAGTGATAAACTTCAAAATTTGCACCAAATTCAGGATATTCATTTTTAAATATATTATATCCATGAGGGCAGATGGTGATTATCTTTTTAACCTTATATTGGTTTAATATTTCTAAATTTGCCTCTACCATCATTTCAAAGAGATATTCATTACCTGTCCTTCTTGCAGGATCTCCACAGCATCCCTCTTCATCTCCTAAAACCCCAAAACTTACTCCACCTTTATTTAAGAGTTTGACCACAGCGCTTGCTATCTTTTTTGATTTTTCATCGTATGAACATGCACATCCAACCCAGAGGAGATATTCAACATAGTAATCCTCTGCAAGTGTCTTTACTTCAAGCCCCTCTGCCCATTTAAATCTGTCTGCAGGAGATTGATTCCAGGGATTATTTTTAGTCTCAAGTCCTTTATACATCTGAATTACTTCTTCAGGGAACCTACTTTCTTCAAGAACCAGATATCTTCTGAAATCTAAGATTCTGTTTATCTGCTCAATAAAAAGAGGACATCTACTTTCACAAAAACCACAATTTGTGCAATCCCATATGGCATCTTCATTTAAAACACCGGCTGAAAAGAGGTCATCTACTTTTTTTCCATTTAAAATTTCATCTTCGTGGTCGTATAGGTAGTGTTTTAATACATCATTCATCCTTTTTGGGGATAGAGGTTTGTCAGTATAGGTTGCTGGGCAGAATTCATGACATCTTCCACATTCGGTGCATGAATATAAATCTAAAACCTGTTTCCAGTTGAGATCCGTTATCTCTGATTTTCCAAATTTCTCTGCATTTTCAATATCTTCTATCCTGTGGATCCTTCCCATTCCCTCAAGGGGTTGAAAATAGACATTGAATATGGATGTTATTACATGGAAATGCTTTGAACCAGGTAATAGATTTAAGAAAGTGAGTAATGTAATAACGTGTATCCACCATGCAGTTTTAAAAAGTGAGGTTAAATAGGATGTATTGCCTTTTAATATTGGATAAAATAGATTTCCTAAAAATCCCTCACCACTTCCCTTTATGCCAAATAGAGCAGAATCCATCAGAATATCAGTTACCATTAGGGTAAGTATGAAAAACAGAACCAAATATGCTTCAAAACTGTTCTCAAGTCTTCTGGGTTTAATGATTGCCCTTCTAATTATTGCATATATAACGGCTATAATAACTGCCAATACAAAGAAATCTTTAACAAAGGAATAAAGTTTTCCTATGGTTGAATTTAAAAATGGTTCAAAAAATTTTTCAGAGAACGCCCACGAAAAGACAATAATTGTTCTTAAAAGAAGTATAGAAAAGCCCCAGAATATGAAGGCGTGCATTAATCCACCACTTTTATCCTTCAGAATTCTGTTCTGGCCTATAACATATTTGATTACCCTTTTTATTCTCTCCCATGGTTGGTCGAATCTGTCAATTGGTTGGGCTTTCCTTAAAAGAAGAAATTTGTTTCTGATTTTAAATGCAAAAACCATAAGTGCCCAGAAAAAAATAAAGACAAAAAGATAGAAAGATGAACCATTTACAGGGGACATAAAACCTCCTTATTTTGTAAAACTCACAGGCATTTCGTCAGAGGCATAATTGTTAAAGTTATCTATATCTGGAAAGGAACTGATGTGTGAAATTTTTCCAAAGGGAATAAACACATCTGCTTTTACAAGTTCCACTTCTCCAGATGTTCTATTTGTCATGGGAAAATTTTGATGTTCAAAGAAAATTCCATTTTCGTCCACACCCTTTAATTTTACAAAAATTAATTTTGTTGGGCCGGGAGGTTCGTATCCAGCGATGACTATTTTTTCATTAAAACCTATGTAGACATATTTACCTACAAGGTTTTTTAGTGTTATGGAATTCATTACATTACCTCACAGCTTTATTAAGTATAAAGATAAAATTTTTTTGTTAAAATATCAACTTAAAATGTTTTGAAAGGTGAAAATTGGTGAGGAAAATCATAATAGAAGTTGGTGAAGTCCTTGAAGGAAAGATTGAGAAATATTTGGGAAGTGGTGAAAGAGATGTTGAACTTGAGATAGGGCCTGGTTATGATCCCTTTATTTTAAGGATGGCTGAAATCTTTCCTGAAAAAGATTTTCTGGCCATAGAAATAGACCCAGAAAGAATTAAATACCAGGAAGAACTCATAAAAAGAAGGGGAATAGAGAATGTAAAGTTGATATGTGGAGATGCGAAGTTTTTACTTCCAAATATGTTTAAAAGTGATTTTTTTTCAAATATTTACATCCTTTTTCCTGATCCATGGCCTAAAAAAAGACATAAAAAAAATAGGTTGCTGGATAGAGATTTTTTACTACAACTCTTTTACTTTTTAAAATTAGAAGGTACCCTTTTAATGGCTACAGATAACAAAGATTATGCATTTGAGGTTTTTTCTCTGCTGCATGGGATTAAACATATAACTTTTTACTTTAGAATGGGAGATGAAAAGGGTGTTGAACACAAGACAAAATTTGAAAAGATTTTTCTAAAAAAGGGTATTGATATTTTTTATTTTAGATGCAGCAAAGAAGAGGAGTTTAATGGTGAATATGAAAAAGAACTAAAATGTATTCTGGAAAGAGAGAGGGTTAAACCAGTTAATCCTTTTGAGAAATTGTATTTTTCCCATCCATTTATATCCTTTGACCATCTTTTTAATTCTTTTAAGGAATTTGTGGTCAGGAGAAAAGATGGAAAGATTTTTAAATATAAAGATTTATATATCTCCCAGGATGGAAATATGCTCATTCTGGAGGGAATTTGTAGAGAGAAGAGACTGGTTCAAAATTTATCTTTTCAAATTGGATGTAAAAGAGGTAGATATGAGGTTGCTCTTTTCACCAATAGAGATGTTATCTTTACTGAAGGAGTTATTGAATTTATAGAGATTTTCATGTCAACTTTTTTGCTTGATTTTAAACTTTAAAAAAAGTATTCTAACTTTTAAAAGATATGTATTGGGAGGTTAAGTTGAGAGGAAAACTTTTTGTATTAATTTTTTCACTTGTTTTTCTGACAATATTTTTTATTTCTTGTGGTCCTTCGGCACCTAAAAACACACTTGAGAAGGTTTTGCAAAAAAAGCGAATTTATGTGGCTGTCCACCCTGTGAATCCCCCATTTGAGTTTGGGTCTGGTGTTGGAATAGATGGCTTTGATAAAGATGTAATGGAGAATATTGCAAAGGAACTTGGTGTTAAGGTTATCTGGATAAAAAAATCCTTTGATGAATGCTTTAAAGTATTGAAAGATGGAGATGCTGATTGTGTTATAAATGCCCTTACAATTACTCCAGAAAGGAAGAAAGAGTTTGATTTTTCAATTCCCTATTATGAAACGGGACAGATGATCGCTGTTAGAAAGGAGAGAGATGACATTAAGGATGTAAAGGATCTTGAGGGAAAGAAGGTTGGCGTTCAGAAGGATAGTACTGCTGAAGCCTTTTTAAAGAAGTTAAATAGTGATGGAAAGATTACCATTGTAACCTATGATTCCTTTGATGATGCTTTGTTTGAACTAAATAGAAAACTTGTGGATGCAGTTGTTGGGGATGCTCCAACCCTTTTGTATGAGTCAAAGGAACTCAGAAATATAAAAGTGGTTGGAAAATTGTTGACCCATGAAAAATATGGTATAGCCTTCAGAAAAGGTGATGTGGAAATAAGAAATAAGATTAATTCCATTTTGAGAAAATTAAAAAGCAGTGGAGTTATAGAAGAACTTGTAAAGAAATGGGGACTTAATTATAATCCCGAAGAAAGTGCTGATAGGTCTGGCGAATCCACTCCCCAAAAGGGGTCTGAAGGCAATAGTGAATCTGGAAAGTAAAACTTAATAGATATAAATTTAAATGAAAAGAAAGATATTTTTTATCCTATTTTTCCTTTTAGCTTTTGCAGCAGGGGTATTTACACCTATATTGATTAAAAGTGGGGAAGGTTTTCCCCCATTTCCTGCTATTTCTGACAGTGTTGAAAAAGTTTTTGCAAGTGATAATACCCGGGTTAATTTAACCCCTGAAGAGGAAAACAACATAAGAGTTTATAAAAATGTAAACAGAAGTGTGGTAAATATTACCACAATAGAGGTATCCTATGATTTCTTTTTTGAACCGGTAGGAAGGCAGGGTACAGGTTCAGGGTCGGTTTTAAATAAGAAGGGATACATACTTACCAATTTTCATGTAGTTGATGGTGCCGATTCCATTCAGGTAACTCTTTATGATCATTCTACCCATAAGGCTAATATTGTGGGAGTTGATAGGGTAAATGATATTGCAGTGTTGAAAATAGAAACTTCTCCCAAAAAGTTGTTTCCAATAGTTTTAGGGGATTCGAAACATTTAAAGGTGGGGCAGAAGGTATATGCAATAGGAAATCCATTTGGTTTAACAGGTACTATGACTTCGGGGATAATAAGTTCTCTGGGAAGAACCATCAAATCCAGATCTGGCTTTTTAATTGATGATGTCATTCAAACCGATGCCGCCATAAATCCTGGGAATTCTGGAGGACCACTTCTTGACTCCTCTGGAAGAATGATTGGAATGAATACCTCAATTTTTACCACAAGTGGTGGAAGCATTGGTATTGGTTTTGCAATCCCCGTAAACACAATTAAGAGGATTGTCAGTGATTTGATTAAGTATGGCAGAGTGCTGAGGCCCTGGATTGGGATTCATGGAGTTGATATTAATGAAGATCTTGCAGATATTTTGGGGTTGCCTGTTGATGAAGGAGTTCTTGTTTCTTATGTTGACAGAGGAAGTTCGGCCTATTTTGCCGGTATAAGGGGTGGCGATAGATATGTAAAAATAGGTTTTTATAGGATTGTAGTTGGGGGAGATATTATTGTAGCGATAGATGACAAAAAAATTTCCGATATGGAAACCCTTTCGAGTATTTTGTTAAACAAAAGACCGGGAGATGTTGTTGATGTTCTTTTGTATAGGGGAGGTAAAAAGATACAGATTAAGATGAAGTTAAAGGGGAGAAAAAAGTTTTTTATTCTTTAAAAAATGAAGTAGAGGAGAAAAATGAAGATTAAACCTAAAAAGAATGATCCTCTATATGTATGTTTTTTGTGGCACATGCACCAACCTCTTTATAAGAATCCTGAAAATAGTGATTACTTGATGCCATGGGTCAGACTTCATGCAGTTAAGGATTATTTCGATATGTTAAATGAGGTGTTAAAGTATCCTGATGTTAAGGTTACCTTTAATCTGGTTCCATCTCTTGTGGAGCAGATAAAGGATTATACAGAAGGAAGAGCTGAGGATGAATTTCTGAGGGTTTCCAGGAAAGAGGCAACTACTTTAACAGAAGATGAGAAGATTTTTATTTTAAAAAACTTCTTTTCTCTTGATAGGGAGAATATGATAGATCCCTATCCCAGATATAGATGGCTTTATGAAAAGAGAGGGGCAAGGGTTTCCCTTGAGGAACTTAAAGAAAAGATAAAAAATTTCAATGTGAATGATTTCAGGGATCTACAGGTCTGGTTTAATCTTGCCTGGAGTGGCAATTATCTTAAAGAAAAGGAAAATATAAAGAATTTAATAGGCAAGGGAAGAAATTTCTCTGAAAGCGATAAAAGAATATTATTTGAAGAGCATGAAAATTTAATGAAAAAAATACTGCCTTCATATAAGAAGGCTTATTTAAATGGAGAGATAGAAATTTCCACAAGTCCATATTACCATCCAATATTACCCCTTTTATATGATATAAACAGTGCAAGGGAGTCACTTCCCAATGTGGAACTACCGGAACAGAGTTTTCACTATCCTGAAGATGCCATATACCAGATAGAAAGTGCCATTAGATGTTTCAAAAGTGAATTTGGAAGAGAACCGGCGGGGATGTGGCCTTCCGAAGGTTCCATATCTGAGGATATTTTAAAGATTGTTGCTGAGAAGGGATTTAAATGGGTTGCAACCGATGAAACGGTGCTTAAAAATTCATTTGTTAAAAGTGGATTTATAAAATCTGAAGAAAAGATGAAATTTGAGAAGAAGTTTCTTTCTTACAGATTTGGTAATGAGAATGGGGTGGAGATCTTTTTTAGAGATCTACTACTTTCAGATATGATAGGTTTTACATATTCCACGTATGAGGGAGAAAGGGCAGCCGAGGATTTGATAAGCAGGCTACTTTTAATAAGGAAAAATCTTCCAGAAGATGAGAAAAACTATGTGGTTCCAATCATACTTGATGGTGAAAATGCGTGGGAAAGGTATAGGGAAAATGGAAAAGAGTTTTTTGAAGCTTTATACAGTGGACTTTCTGAGAATCCCTTTTTAAAGTGTGTTACTTTTAGTGAGTATCTTGAAATAAAAGATTACAATAACACCTTGCCAAAAGTAATGGCTGGATCGTGGATTTATGGGAATTTTTCCACATGGATAGGGCAGAAGGAGAAGAATAGGGCGTGGGAACTTTTGTCAATTACGAGGAAAAAATTTGAAGAAATTGCCATGGAAGTTGAGAAAGAGGGGCGGGATGGTGAAATAGATTTGAAAAAGGCCTACAGGCACATTTTAATAGGAGAGGGAAGTGACTGGTTCTGGTGGTATGGAGAGGACCACAATACTGAATATGATGTGGAGTTTGATGAACTTTTCAGAAAACATTTAATTGCAAGTTTTAGATATATGGGGGTTGAACCTCCAGATGAGTTTTTTGACCCCATTGTGGAAAAGAGGGGAATATATGAGATTCAACCTCCACATGAACTTATAACGCCTGTACTTGATGGATACATAACGGATTATTTTGAGTGGCTGCCTGCAGGTTTTTTTACAAATAAGTATACCTATACCACGATGCAGAGGATACACAATATATTTACAGGGTTTTATTTTGGATTTGACAGGGAAAATTTATATATAAGGGTAGATGTCCCCAAAGAAATACTTAATGATAGGAAGTACCCCTTTGTCATGGTTGTGAGTTTTAGAAAGCCGGGAAATATACAGTTTAAACTAATAAAGGACAATAAATTTAAAAAGACCCTTTTTTATAAAGAAATTTTAGGGGCAAATGGTGAAATAGTGGAAAAAAAGGAATTTTCCAGTTTTGGGGTTGAGAAAATAGTTGAGGTTGGTATACCTTTTTCAGAAATAGGTATTAGAGAAAATCAAAATATAGAATTTGCAATAAGTTTATATATAGGTGAAAATCTGGCGGAGAGGATGCCTGAAAGTGGTTATGTTGCACAAAAAATTTCCATTGATGAATTTGAAAAGTATTACTGGGTTGTCTGAGGAAAAGGGCAAATGGTTAGAAAACTCAAACTGGTATTTGGTTTACACCTGCATCAACCCGCTGGAAATTTTCTGGAGGTTTTTGAAAATAACTATGAAAGAGCATACCTTCCTTTTTTAAAGGTATTTTACAAATTTAGTCATCTTAAACTCGTTTTTCACTCCTCTGGAATTCTTTTTAAGTGGCTTGTGGAAGAGAAAAAGGAGTTTAGAGATATTTTGGAAAAACTTGTGAAGGAGGGAAGGGTTGAAATTTTAACAGGGGGATTTTATGAGCCAATTTTTCCTGCAATTTCTGAAAGGGATAGACTCCTTCAAATTAAGAAACTTTCTGATTTTATTGAAAAATATTTTAATTTTAAACCTGAGGGACTGTGGCTTGCCGAAAGGGTTTGGGAGCCTCATATCATATCTTCCTTAAAAAAAGCGGGGATAAATTATGTTTTGCTTGATGATTATCACTTGCTCTCTTCCGGAGTTTCAAAGAATAAAATGGACGGATATTATTTGACGGAAGAAGTAGAAAATTTAATGGGAGTTTTTCCCATAGACGAGGGGATGAGATATTTAACTCCCTGGGCACTTGTGGAGAAGGTTGAAGAGTTTTTGAGGGGGGAATTTGATAGAGGTAGAAAATTGATTGTGGTAGTTGATGATGGAGAAAAGTTTGGAGGGTGGCCGGAAACATACAGGTGGGTTTATAAAGAGGGTTGGCTTGAAAAGTTTTTTGAAATGGTTGAAAGGAATTCTTCCTGGCTTGAAACGGAAACGCTTTCTTCATTTTTTTGCAGTGAAAAGGCTACTGGAAAAGTTATAATACCTTCAAATTCCTATATTGAGATGGGAGAATGGGCACTTCCTCCAGAAGAGGCATTAAAGTTTTCAGAGATTAAGGATAGATTAAAGGAATGGGGAGTTTACGAGGAAAATAAGTCCTTTTTGCGGGGAAGTATCTGGAGGAATTTTCTGATAAAATATGGGGAAAGTAATATCATAAATAAACTTGGAAACTTCCTGTCGAGAGAAATGGAGAGTAAAGGG
>JAMOQF010000138.1 GCA_027064125.1 Acidobacteriota bacterium | reverse complement strand
GAAGGATTTTAAAGATGAGATGAAAGTATTTAAAGATGGAGTAGTTGCATTTCAAATAGAGATGAAGGACTTTAAGGATGAGATGAAGGAGTTCAAGGATGGAGTGGTTGCTTTTCAAGATGAGATGAAGGATTTTAAGGATGAAATGAGGGCATTTAAAGATGAGATGAGAGAGTTTAAGATTGAAGTAAATGAAGACAGAAAGAGAATGAATAAACAGTGGGGAGAGCTGGCAAATAAAATGGGAACTATTGTTGAGGATATAGTTGCTCCTGCTATTGGTCCTGTTGTTAGAAAATATTTTAATTGTGATCCAGAAGAGATAGCTATTAGGATTAAGAGAAAGAAAAATGGATTAAAAGATGAATTTGACGCTATCTGTGTATGTAAAGATAAAGTATTCTTATTTGAAGTAAAAAGTACTCCTCGTCCTGAATATGTTTTTGATTTTAAGAATAAAAAGAAGGAAAATTTTTTAAAGCTCTTTCCTGAACACAAAGATAAAGAACTGGTGTTAATCTTTGCATCTCTTCGTTTAGAAGAAGATATTTTAAATCTACTTACAAAACAGAAAATTCTTGGTATGGCATACAAAGAATGGGAATATATGGATATTTTAAATTTTTCTGATGTTTATGGTGAATGTTAAATAAAAAATGGGCAAAAAAACAGGCCTAAGAATAGGTTACACTACTGGATCATGTGCTACTGCTGCTGCAATGGCGGCAGTTACGGCAATTTTAGGTGAGGAAAAAAGAGAAGTGGATATTCCAACTCCATCTGGTAAAAGATTAAGAATTCCTATACTGAAGACCTTTAAAAAAGGAAATTTTGCCAGAGTATGGGTAAAAAAGGATGCAGGAGATGATCCTGATGTCACCCATGGAGCCCTTATTTGCGCAAGGGTGTCATTGCAACAACAAAAAAATAATGAATCCATTGTTGAAATTTTCGGTGGAAAAGGGGTTGGAGTTGTAACAAAGCCAGGTTTACCTGTTAAGATTGGTCATGCCGCCATAAATCCTGTTCCCAGAGAACAAATTAAAAATGGGGTGTTAGAGGTATTAAATAGGTTCAAAGTTAAGGCAAAGGTATGTGTAATAATAGAGGTGTTAGAAGGGGAAAAAATCGCTAAAAAGACTTTAAATCCAAGGCTTGGGATCATTGGAGGAGTTTCTATTTTAGGGACAAGGGGTACAGTTATCCCTTATTCTGCCGAGGCCTATAAAGAGACTATTATTTTGGCAATGGATGTTGCAAAAACAATGGGACTGGATCACATAGCCCTTACAACTGGTGGCAGGAGCGAGCGGCTTTTAATGAATATTTTAAACTCCCTTCCAAAAGAGGCTTTTATACAAATTGCAGATTTTTTTAAATTTTCTCTTGAATGTGCAAGCAAAAAGGGATTTAAGACTATTAGTTTTGGGGTTTTTCCTGGAAAATTAATTAAAATGGCACAAGGGTATGAATACACCCATGCAAGGGAAACAAAAATAGACTTTGATCTACTTTCAAAATGGGCAAAAGAAATTGGTTATTCAAAGGAAATATGTCTCGAGATAAAAAAAGCCAATACTGGTAGACATGTTATGGAAATAGTGGATACAGAAAAAGAAAAAAAAATAAAATTTATAGAATTTTTATGTAATAAGGCTGTTTTAGTGGCAAAGAATTTTTCCAGCTACAGATTGAAAATAATTTACCACGTTTTTGATTATACAGAAGATTTTATTATGTCCTATCAAGGATAGCACTTATGGATACCTTTTTAAAAATAAAAAAGGCCAGAGAATTGTTAAATATTGGAGAAAAAGCATCTAT
>JAMOQF010000137.1 GCA_027064125.1 Acidobacteriota bacterium | reverse complement strand
CATCTCCAGTAAGCAATACCCTTCTGTCATCAATGAATGGCGAGCCAAAGGGTCCAAGGGAATCCTCAAGGGTTATCTTACCTTCAAGGGAAAACCTACCCTTTAAACTCTCAAGTTTTTCTCCTTTCTTACCATATCTTAATTTAAGTGGAGGTTTTATACTCTCTTTTTTATAGACACAGACCGGTAAAAAAAGTTTAAGAGATAAAAAATTGTTTATATCCACAAGAGGAAAGATGTGGGGAAAACTTTTCTTCTTTAAAACCCTTCTGTAAAGGGCCTCAACTGATATCCTGTGTTTTGAAGGATCGAGTCCAACTGATTTTAAAATTTTCCTAAACTCAAGAATTTCTGGAATTTTTTTTAGATCTTCCACCCTGTATTTATTACACAGAACATCAATTTCCCCATCTATAAAATCCTTTAAATTCTTTTCACTAAACTTTTCATTTAATTCAATTTCAAAAAAGATTAAATTCACAACTCCAACAAGATTTTCTTCTAATTTTAACATTTTAAAGACTCCTCAAGAAAAATTGAACCAAGGGCAGAAATAAATTTATTTTCCTTTAATTTCTCAAGTTTCGTACTGAAAAGTACTCCCCTTTTCAAAAACACATCAAGCACCCTTTCAAAGAGGCTTAGATTCCATATAACTCCACCCCCAAGAAAAAAAACCTCAGGATTTAAAAGAGATGTAAGATTGTAGATGAGGTGAAAAAGTGCCTCTGCCATAATTTTTTCAATCTTATCTTCATCAAGTCCACTCTCCTTCAACCTTTTAAAGGCAATCCCACTGCAGTAACCTTCATAACACCCCCTTCTTCCGCAACCACATAAAACCCCATCCTCCACATAATTCATATGACCTGCCTCAGTCCCAAAGCCATCCCCTCCCCTTATTAATTTACCATTACACACCACACCACTTCCAAGTCCCGTCCCAACCATTAAAACCACAAAATTTCCTATCCCATATTCTTTTAGAAGGTAAAGGGCCGCACAATTCACATCATTTTCAATGAAGACTTTCCCACTGAATTTTCGTCTGAGTTTTCCCACTAAATCTGAAATTTTAAGATTTAGATTTGGTGAAAATTCAAGTCCTCCCCTTTTTTGATTTACAAAACCTGCAAGGGATAAATTCAAAGTATCGACATTTTTGCTTTTAACAAGAGAAAAGATAAAGGACAGAAAATCAGCCTCACTTTGAAAGTGAGGCGTCTTTAAAACATTTTTTTCTAAAACATTTAATTCATCATCGCATAAAACTACTTTGGTTTCAGTTCCTCCAATGTCTATTCCTACTTTCATCAATTACTTTCTCGGATATATGAGATCCATCATGGGATCGTCAAAGGGTAAAATAACCGGCTTTTGCTTAAATATTTTTAAAACCTTTTCAGGAAGATAGTCTTTTTTAAATACCGCAGAATATACATATTCAGAAAACCAACTGTCTGACATCACAAAAAAGCCATTATCCCCAACCTTTTTACCCCAACTATTTTCAACCTTCCACTTGGGAAAAGGCTTTTCATCAAATCCCACAAATACCATTGCATGATTAGGAATGCTATCTCTGTATAAAATCCTATCCTTCCTTGAAGGTTGAATATTTACACCATATACGCTTTTATAATCATAGATATTTAAATCCATTATCCCCTTTTTGGAATAGGTGTCCTTTCCCACATCCGCAGAAAACCATACAGGATCACCACCGAGAATGCTCTTCTTACATATTTCCTTAAACAAATCCATTGGAATATTTCCAAAGACCATGTCTTCTCTATCTGCCATATCCCTGTCAAGTTCTATTCTGTAAAGTTTAAAATACTCCCTTGTGGGACATGTATAGAGGTAGTAGTAATCTCTTAAATTTTCACCTATTAACTTATAAAATTCCCGAGGAGTGTATTCTTTTGGCCCCACCACCTTTTTTTTCTTATCCTTATATCTGAAGACAAACTTTTCTGGAGGGGTGCCAAGGTGAAGTACTAAAATGTGATAGATCTCCCCCAACATGTCAATCTTTTTAACCCTCAATTTCTTCACACCAGCCCCATTTTTTGCCATATCTCTCAAAATAGAGGCATCCTTTCTGAGAAGTGTTGCAAGTACCTTATTCATAAGGCTCGAGGATTTAGCAGATGCCGTATCTGGCATTACATCTAAAGGCACAACCCCATATTTTTCAACAAGTTCCACTACAAAATTCCACTGCCCTCCATCTGGAATGGGATTCTTAAGTATAAATTTCATTTTTGGATCGGTTAACTTCAAGTTTCTGAATTTAATCACATTTTCAAGGAAGAGATTTGCCTTTTCAAGTTTATCCCAGAAAAAGAGGTAATTCTGGGATAACTCAAATTTATCCATATTGAATTTTTTCTTAGCCTTATATCTTAAAATATTAAGTCCTGCAAAGAGCCAGCATCTACCTGATCTCTTTTGATCAGTAACACTTTTAACATCCAGGGAGTGGGTAAATATCTTGTCATATTTATTTAACAAAGAGGGGTTTAAAAGTAAACTCTTTGCCCCTTCATTTATTATTGAATTCTGAATTGCTTTAACACTTCCATAAAGGATCTCTCTTTTTTTTAACTTTTCAATTGTTCCTCTATCAAGCCCACCTTCTCCCATCAAAAAGAAAAAGAGAAAAAAACTCATTGAAAAAAATATAAAAAATTTCTTCTTCATAAAAACCTCCCGACTATTTGTATTTCATGAGATAGACAACACCCTTGCCATAATCTTTATCCAGATTAAACTTAACCACCCTCTTTTTGGGATTAAAAATTTTATTTTCCGGGAAAAGTTTTAAAAATTTTTCAATACCATCAAAGGGCAAATCCTTTGTAAATTCTGTCTTAAAATGCATGGGCATAATTACTGACGGTTTTATCTTTTTACAAAGAGCATAGGCCTCATTTGCATCTATGGTAAAAAAACCACCCACTGGAATCATCAAAACATTTGGTTTATAAAGTTCATCAAGTTCCTTCTTTTCAAAAAAGGCCCCAAAACTTCCCATGTGGATTATTCTGAAATTTTCTATATCTATGACAAAAATTGAATTCAACCCTCGTAAATCTCCATTTTTTTTATCGTGATAGGAGGGCAAATTAAAAATATGCACATCCTGTAAATAAAAATCTATCTTATTAAAATTTCCATTTTCCTTTAATCCATGCAAAATTATTGGGTAACCCACAACATCCTTGTAGTTGTTATGGTCATAGTGTTCATGGGATATTAAAACTATATGGGCGGGAATTCTGGGAAACTTGTATCCCAATTTTTTCGAGAAGGGATCTATCATTATGCTGAGTTTTTTGGGGGTTAAGATACTAAAACATGCATGTCCATGATAGATTATTCTGACTACATCCTTTGAAAAGGTAAATGCAGTGAGAGATAACAATAAAAACAAAAAGAGAATCTTTCTTAAAGAACCCATAATAAAATTCCTTTTAACTAAAAATCATATTCATCTTCATCGTCAAAATCACTGTAAAGATCGAGATCTGACTTAACCTTTTGAGAACTTCCCTTAAAAAGTTCATCTAAGGAAAGCACTATTTCACTTTCAAGTTCTCCTCTTTCTTTTAAAAAGGAAAGAAATTTGTTTAAAACTGAAACCGCAAGTTCCTTGTCATTCTTATTTCTCAAGGTTCTGATAAAATACTCTACATCCTCACGGGTCATATCCTGTACACTGTAAATTTCAGTTTCACGACTCACATACTTTTTAAACCTATCAAGTATTTCAAGTTCCTTTACATCCTTTTCTTCATCCAGGTTTTCCTCAATAAATTCATCAAGATAATACTCAATAAAATTCATTTCTCCTTCACCTTCAAAAATATTTTCAAAAATAATTTACCACTTTTAGAAAAAATTTCAAAAATTTTTATTCTCAATTACCTCTTTTAAAGCCAAAGGACCATATCTGAGGGGGTAAATCTTTTTTTTAAATTTTCTTTCAATTTCTTTAAGCAAGATGTTATCCAAAAATTTATCCTCTTCAGCCATCAGGGATTCCCCAGGAATGCACAAAAAATCTCCCATCTCATCTTCATTTTCAAGTATCACCCTTTCAATATCTACACCAGATAGCAATCCCGCAACGGTCACATTTTTACCAAAGAAAAAATTTTTAGCACAAAAAACTTTTATATTCAAGTTATGGACATTATTTAACTCTGAAATTTTATCCTTTAAGATCCCAAAAAAGGACTCCCCGGTAATAATGGAAAAATTCTTATTATGTGGTTTCACTTTTTTTCTGAAAAAAATCTCATCAAACTCATCTAAAAATTTTCTGACCATACCTATTCCATTTTCAATTTGAGAAAAATCGTCATAGTACTCTTCCATGGGAATTGAAACTCCGGCATTTAAATAAAATTCATCAGCAAGATATACAAATCCTCTTCCAACCTTATCTTTAAAGAAATTGTGATACCTCTCAACCTGAGAAATAACCATCTTTGAATATTCCGGAGTAATTGGCTTTAGTTTGAATAATCCATCCCTATAATCGGTAAGCCCTACAGGGACAATACCCACCGAAAGGACATTTTTCCTTTTTCTGAATAATTCTCTGATGGTAAAATCAAGTTCCTTTCCATCGTTTATACCGGGACAGAGGACAATTTGAGTGTGAAATTTGACCCCACATTCACACAATTTATTAAATATTTCAAAAAAATCGCTGCTCCCCTTCTTTGGGCGCACCATGAAATTCCTCAAATCCCTATTCATGGAGTGAACTGAAATGTAGAGGGGCCATAACTTCTGGTGGCAAATCCTTTTAACATCTTCCCCACTAAAATTACTGAGTGTTATAAAATTTCCATCTAAAAAGGAAAGTCTATAGTCGTCATCTTTTATGAGAAGAGTTTTTCTCACCTTTACTCCCCTGGGGTGTTGAGAAACAAAGCAAAAGATGCAGTCATTTTTACAAATTTTAGGTTTTATGGGATCAAATGAGAAGCCACAACTTTCTCCCTCTTCAAGAAAAGATAATATTTTTATACCTTCTCCATCTGGAGACAAAAACTCAAAGAGATTTACATCTTCTTCCCTGAAATAATAATAAAAGTCAAGGGAATCCCTTACTTTTTTCCCATTCAATTTCAAAAGTACAAAATTCTTTCCAACCCCCAACCTTTTAAAAGGAGAAGTTTCATCCACTTCAACTATCTTTACCCCTTCCCCCTTTTCTCTTTTAATTCTTCCAACTCTCTTTAATTTATACTTCATTTCAAACCGGGATTTTCAAGTCCACATTTAAACTTCCTATCGGAACGTTTCAACATTATTGCAAAAAATAAACCAAACAAACCTAAAAATGAAAAGACAATCATCCCGGCGGTATAGTCATGGGTCACATCTCTCAATTTACCTATCACAAGCGGGAAAAGGGCAAGACCAATATTTTGGACCATTGTCATAAGCCCAAAGGCAGTACCCACAATTTTCTCTTCAACTATTAATGGGACTGATGGCCACATTGCCGCAGGAACAAGTGAAAAGGAGAGCCCAAGAATTGCCATTGGGATTGCAGGATGTATATAACTTATCCCCATCAAGAGGTGGCAGGGAATCATCATTAACGAACCTATCATCATCATTGTGGCTCTTTTTCCAACCTTATCAACCAACCTGCCGAGAAATGGAGCAAGACACATGGAAAAGAAAATTATTATACTTGTAAGTGTACCGGAAGTCGAAAGGGTAAAATTCCACTTTTCGTGGAAGAAATCAGATGAAAAAGCAGTAAAGGGAAAAATCGCAGAATAAAATGTGACACACAAAAGGGTTATATACCAGAAGGGAGCATTTAACTTTTTCACATCACTTAAAACAATTTTATCAACTGCTTCCCCCTCCCCAATAGATGTCGTTAGAATTCCAGCCTTTTCAGCTTTTTTATCAAGTATTACATAGACCACATTTGAAAGAAATGAAAGCAGACAAAAAAAGGCAGCAGCCCACAAAGCCATTTTCCAGCTGTTAAAATAATTTGCTATCTTTGCCTCAGTGTTAAAGGTTATGAGTGTTCCAAGCCTGCTAATTGTAAGGGCAATACCAAAGGCCATGGCAAGTTCCCTGCCCTTAAACCACTTTGCAAGGATTGCACTCTGGGCAACCACCAGTGATTCTGAACCTATTCCAAAGATAAATCTCCCAAGAAGCATCAATTTAAAGTTAATTGCAGTGGCAACCAGTGTGGCACCTATCACAATTAGAGTAGAAAAAATCATACTTGCCTTTCTGGTGCCAATTTTATCTATTAAAAGCCCACCAAAGAAAACCATCACAATATTGGGCCAACTATATAAACTATACATGAGCCCAATATCCTGATGTGTGATGTGTAAAGCCTTCATTAACATTGTGGATATGGCGCCTATACTGTCATAGGCAAAATAACTTCCATAGGTAAGTAAACTCACAAATAAAAGGACCCACCACCTGTAGAGTGGAGAAATTTCATTTTTTGCCACATTTTCCATAAGAAATCCTTTAAAAAATGATTAAAGGCTAATTTTATATTTTAGTAAACAATTTTTCAATTTCTATTTTAAAAAGAGTTTTTTATGTTTCTTTTTCTCTTATTGCCTTGATTTCATCAATTCTCTTAAATTTCCCATTCTTTTTTTAAATTCCACAACCCTTTTTGCAATCTTTAATGGTTGCTGTGCTGATATTAATTTTTTTTGTGATTGTAAAGACATACCATAAATAAATTTTATATCTGAGGTAGTATAAGGGTGCATAAAACTGGAAATTGGTATCAGAAAAAACCCAGATAAAAAGTGTCAGGCAAAAGTTGAGATTTGAAATTTTGTAGGTGGGGAACAGACCTAATTAAGATAATTAAGAAAAGATCTTTAAAAATGTGTCAGGCTAAAATAACCTGGTTGAAATAACTTCCACACAATCCTTACCATGGGTTTGTAGATAAGAAAGAGAAAGATTTTTTCTTTTTTGTCTGGCACTATTTGTTTTCTTTTCTTAAAAAATCATATCTTTTCTCTCATATACATTTTTACGGCCTTAATGTTGTCTGCAATATATTTCACAACATACATCCTACTTAAATACACAACTCTTGCAGGAATAGTTTCAAGTGTAATTGTAAATTCCATCTTAACAACAACAAACCTCATTTCTCCATTAGAAAATGAACCCCAAATTCTAAAATTATCACTGATCTTTCTCCTTCTATCCCTGTTGGGCTTAATTTTCAAACTCCGCCTTGAGAAAAAGCACCACTGCAACATATTTAGTTGTAAATACACACTCCTTACAAAGAAAAATAAACCCCAGAACCAGAGGATATTTCAGATATTTTTTGAAGAGGATTAAATATGGCAATAACGATTAAAAAACTCTATGTAAAATATTCAAATTTTACACTGGATGTATCAGATCTTAAGATAAAACATGGGATAAATCTCCTCATAGGACCAAATGGAGCGGGAAAGACAACATTAATGGAGTCAATGGTGGGTTTAAGGGTGCCTGAAATCCACGAAATTTTTTACAGAGATGAAAAATTAAAAATACCGCTTACTGTAAAATTTAAAGAGAAGTTAGCCTTCTTTCCATCACTTCCCCCAATTTACAAACATAAAACCATCAAATACCACAAAAAGTTGTGGAACATACTCTATCCGGACTTTGATGAAGATAGATACAAGGACCTTATGGAATTATTTAATCTAACAAAAAAGAAGAAGACTATTGAACTCTCTTCAGGGGAAAGGAGAATGTTTTTCTTCTCCCTTTTACTTGCATACTCTCCACAGATCTTCATCCTGGATGAGCCCTTTGCCTTTTTAGATCCCATCCAGAGCAAAAAGATGTTAGGGGAATTAATCAGTTATGTTAGGGAAAACAAAAATGCAATAATATTTATCTCAAGCCACCTGATAGATTGGCTTCAAAAGTATGAATTTTACACATTCATAATAAGAGATGGGAAAATCATAAAAGAGGGAACTGTTGAAGAAAAATATGAAACATTTTTTTAAAAGGGCGATATTTAATATCGGGGAAAATTACCCCTTTTTAACTGAGTTTATAGTACTTCTTACCATTTTTTTAGGGCATGAGATATTAAATCTCTCTCAAGGCATTGGATATATTCTCTTAATTGAGACAATTGGTTTACTCCTTATTTACAAATACCTATTTGGTATATCTGTTCTCCTTGAGTTTCTGCGTGAGAATAAATTTTTCTTTAAACTCTTTCCAATTACCCCCCTTGAAAAATTTGCACACCTCATTACATCTCTATTAATTACCCTGATTTTCATATATTTTGAATTTCTTTTCTTAAAGGATAAAGTGGTGGTTTTTATAAATCTTTCAATCCTTTTGGTACTGCTTTTAAAAACCATCCTGAAATTTTTAGTATACACCTTTCAGAAGTAATTCAATACAAAAAACCAAAGAGATACAGTGGAATTTCATCTTTTGTTCCATACAGTATGTCATCTTTAACGAGAAAAGAATTAATATTTTTCCCCTTAAATTGCCTTTTATTTTTAGATCTCCCACCTATCTCAAAAAAATATCCAGATGTTTCAAAGTCTCCAACTTTACTAAAAAACACATTTATTCCGGCATTTTTAAGCATCCTTACAAAAAATATCTCCCTCACTGTACCAATCTCCACAGCCTTACCAAGGGCATTTCCCATGGCATAGTATAAATTAGGATTTTTAAGAAAAATCTTTTCCCTGGATCTAAGCATTGCCCCCCCTTTTTTCCCGGTCTCCACTAATTCTACAAGTCCCGTCTCTTTTAAAATATTTAGATAGTACTTTACCGTTTTTACATCAATCCCAATATTTTTAGAAATGCTGTTTTTACTCAATTCCCCCGGTGGAATTGTTGAAAGAAAAGAGAGTATTTTTCTAAAAGACATCAGGTTCTCTGTATTCAGTCTATAAAAGTGAGGGATATCCTCATAGATTATTTTATCCACAATTCTTAACAACTTCCGGTGATAACTTTCCTTCCCCTCCATGAAAAAGGGGTAAAACCCATATCTAAGATAATCTTTAAAATGCCCTTTGAGTTTATTTACAGAGGCGATCCCATCTTCCAGAATACCTCTATATTTTAATATCTCTTCCAGGGGAAATGGATCTGTGTAGAAAATACCGTTGAAAAGTAGGTATTCTCTAAAAGACATACCATTCAGATGAAACAGTGTCCTCCTTCTTGATAAATCATAAGTTCCCATAACGAGGTCCATTCCGGAACTTCCAGAAAATACAACCTTAACCTCCGGATAACTGTCATAAATATTTTTTAATTCCCGACTCCAGGTGGGATATTTATGAACCTCATCAAGAAAGAAATAACGTATGCCATACTCCTCATAACACACCCTGACAAAATCAAAAAGTAATTCTCTGGAAAAGTAGATATTGTCCAGAGAAACGTAAATACACTCATCTTTATTTTCCATCTTTTCCTTTATAAACTGCAAAAGTAAAGTTGTCTTTCCCGTTCCCCGGGGACCAATAAGCCCCGTAAGCCTATCTTTTATATGAAACCTATCATATAGATACCTATGTGTTGTGTAATTTGTGTCTTTTAAAAGCCTTCGGTATATTGAAATGAAGTTCTCTATCATTGGAGTATACTCCAAAAAAATTACCAATTTTATGGAATACACTCCAAATAATATCACTTATTCTTAAAAAAATCAACTTACCATTACACAAAAATTGAGTTAAAATTTCTCCTATGGGAAAAGTTGTTAAAAGAGAAGAGATAAAAAAAATTTCTGAGAAGTTAAAATCCAGAGGGAAAAAAATTGTCTTTACAAATGGGTGCTTTGACATACTCCACAGGGGACATGTGGAATA
>JAMOQF010000136.1 GCA_027064125.1 Acidobacteriota bacterium | reverse complement strand
CAAATGCGTCATGAGGGTTCTGGATGTATTTTTTGTCCATAAATTTGTGATAAAACACATTTTAAAGGATGGCAAGAGGATATATAACATAAACTTAGTAAATCCTTATTTAAGACAAGAATCTTGAAAAGGTGGAAGGAAATGAGTAAGAGTAGCTCAGGCTTCCCTAGAGGAGCCTTAAAGGGCGTTAAAAAGGGGGATTGTTATGACCAGAGAAGAGGCAATAAAAATCCTACACGAGCACATACATGAAAAGTCTTTAATTTTTCACTCTCTTGAAACAGAAGCAGTGATGAGAAAACTTGCAAAACACCTTTCAGAAGATCAAGATATGTGGGGTGTGGTGGGTCTTTTGCACGATATTGACTATGAACAAACAAAAGACCATCCTGAAAAACACGGCATTATTGCAACTAAAGAAATATTAAAAGACAAACTTCCAGAACATGCATTGTACGCAATAGCAGCCCATAGCTATGAAAACACAGGTATTCAGCCCAAGTCAAAACTGGACTTTGCCTTAAGATGCTCTGAGACTGTAACTGGACTAATCAGGGCAAATGCCTTGGTTAGACCTAAAAAAATGCAGGGCATGAAGGTAAAAAGTGTGAAAAAAAAGATGAAGGACAAAAGATTTGCAGCAAATGTATCTAGAGAAAGGATAAAGGAATGTGAAAAAATAGGCCTTGATTTAAATGAATTTTTACAGATTGCAATCTCTGCAATATCTGAAATTGCCAAGGAAGTGGAATTGGCTTAACTATTTTTTTATTTTATGATTTAAAAATCAATGAATAAAGCACACTTTCCTGAAAATTAATCGTTGTTATTGAACTAAGCTCTATGCCAATAGCATCAACTGAAGGCCTAACATGATTTGGCATTAGACATTTTTTATGGGTTTGAAAGGAACAATTTGAACATAGATTGCAACTGCCAGGAAATAAGGAAAATGCATAAGGATTACCTTTGGAAAAAAGCTCTTTTTCCCTATTTAATAAGTAAAAAATTATGTTTCTTTTATCCTGTTCAAAATTTTCCCTGCTGACAAAAAATTTTATTAAAATGGCTTTGTTATAGCTCTTAACCCACTCTTTGGTCTCTTTCCAAGAAGGAACAAAAGGAGGGCACGAGGGACGCATCCCATGCATGGGACATGATAAACACTTCCACACAGGTCGGGGAGATACCACTATTTCTGCTGTTGAAATCTCTTTTTCAAAGATTATTTTTACATTTGAATTCATTTGTTATTTATATTAAACAACTAACCACTAATTTACAATAAATTTTTTGCAAATTAAATCATGAAACCAGATTGTATTTTTTGTAATATAGAAAATCTTCTTAAAACACATATAATATATTCTGGAGACAACTTATATGCAATATTTGATAGCTATCCAGTATCTCCAGGACATGCACTCATTATCCCTAAAAGACATATCCCCTCCATATTTGAGCTCAATCACAAAGAGTTAGATGAGCTTATTCATGTGTTACCAAATGTAAAAAAATCCATTGAACAAAGAGATTTAAAGAAACTATACATAAGTTTTTTGACAAATTCTAAAGACAAAAAAGCAATCTTTTTCTACAAAAAGATGTTGAAAAGACTTGAGAAAAACTCAAAAATTGAAGGATATAACATAGGAGTTAATCAAGGAAAAGTAGCAGGTCAGACTATTAACCATTTACACATCCACATTATCCCACGCTATCAAAACGATGTGCCAGATCCAATTGGGGGAGTAAGAAACGTAATACCTGAACTCGGAAATTACAAAAAAATAAATATTAAATGAAATCAATAAGTTAATTAAAAAACTGAGATAAGCTACATCATCTGTCCTGT
>JAMOQF010000135.1 GCA_027064125.1 Acidobacteriota bacterium | reverse complement strand
TTCCAACAATAAATATCCCCATTTCCTTTCTATTAACCTTTAGGATAGCCTTCAGGGTAGGCAGATAAAGAAGAAATTAAAATTTTGTAAGAAGAAAATCTTCTGACAAAAGGCAAATGATTTAAGAAAAATTCTTTTTATCTTCTATAAACCTTTAAGGGGTTTGGGGTTGGCAAATAAGAAGAAATAAAATTCAGACTGAGTTAACAATTTTCTGGCAAAAGCAATAATTAAAGTAAATTCCTTTTTCATCCTATAAACCTTTGGGGGTTTTAGTGTGGGAAAGCAAAAAAATTAAAACTGGCAATCACTTAAAATTTTCTGGCAGAGACTAACAACTCTAAAATTGTCCCCTTTTCTTCTATTAGCCTTTTGGACATTTTGGGAAGAAAATAAATGTGAAACAGGGAGAGACCTAACCTTGAGAATAAATTTTTAAAAAGTATCAGGCAAATTAAAATTAAATGGTATTTCAAAAATAAATTGATTTCAGGTGAAAAATTTTCTGCATGGAACATTTTAAATAATAATTAAACATGGGATTTTTTGGGGCGTAATAAGACATCTTTTTCCAGATGGCAGAAAAAGATGTGATCACCACCTTCCCCATAACCAACTGAAGGAAAGGCCTCACTGCATCTTTTAAAAGCATACTTACACCTTGGATGAAAAGGACAACCATTGATACCATCGGTTATAGATGGAACCTCCCCTTCAATTGGAGAAGGTCTTTTACCACTTTTTATAACAGAATTTAAAAGGGCAACAGTATATGGATGAATGGGCTTTTTCATAACTGAATCTGTCCCCCCCATCTCAACAACCCTTCCACCATAAAGGACAATAACATAATCGGTAAAAAAAGACACCATGGACACATCATGGGAAATTAAGATTAATGTCAAGCCATATTTCTCCTTTACCTTCAGTAGATGGGATAAAATCATTGATTGAACCGTAACATCAAGGGCAGTTGTGGGCTCATCAGCAATTACAACCTCAGGTGATGGTAAAAGCGCCGAAACTATCGAAACCCTTTGATTTTGACCACCTGAAAGTTCAAAGGGATATTTCTCAAGTATCAAATCCACTTCCTTTAAATTCACAATCTCAAATAACTCATTTACCCTCTCTCTAAAATTACAATCCCCACTACACCTTTCCTCAAGTTGTTTCTTTATTTTTACAATGGGATTTAAAGATTCAAAGGGATTTTGATGTATATAGCCAGTTTTATTTTTTCTAAAAAAGATCCTCTCTCTTTCTGAAAGAGAAAATATATCTCTGCCTTCAAATAAAATTTTTCCACCCCTTAATTTTGCCCCCTTTTTCAATAGACCTAAAAGGGCAAGACCGAGTGTGGATTTTCCACATCCTGACTCCCCTATTATCCCAGTAATTTTGCCTTCAGGTATTGAAAAACTAACATTTTTAATGGCATCATAAAAAACACCATCTATTTCATATGATATGGTTAAATTATCAATTTCAAATACTGAATTCATAACCTTCATCTTTTAAAACTTCAATGAAAGCCTCAACAATCTCAGAGGAAAACTGTTTGTCTTTGTTTCGCACAAGTTCTTCAACCGCCTCTTTCACACTCAATCCCTTTCTATAGGGTCTATCAGTGGTCATGGCATCATAGGCATCTGCAATCGCAATAATCTTTGCAATAAATGGAATTTCATCCCCCTTCAATCCCATCGGATAACCTGAACCATCCTCTTTTTCATGGTGATATAAAACACCAGGAACAGCATCCCTCAACTGTTTTACATGTTTAATAATCTCATATCCAAGTTGTGGATGCTTTTTTATAATAGAATACTCATTGTCATCCAATTTTCCCCTTTTTCTTAAAATTTTATCATCTATTCCAATTTTACCTATGTCATGCAAAAGGGCACCCAACTTCAAATTTTCAATTGTTTTGTTGTCAAGATTTAATTTCTTTGCAATTTTCACTGAAATCTCAAGGACCCTTCTGGTATGTCCTCCAGTATATGGATCCCTCTTTTCAATGGATTCTGCGAGGGCTTCAATTGTGGAAAAGAGTAATTCCTTGTTTTCTTCTATTAACCTGGCATTTTCTATGGCAACGGCAGCCTGATCGGCAAGGGCAAGAAATATTTCAAGATCATCTGTATCAAAGGAGGAAACCGCTAACTTAGAATCCACATAGATAACCCCAAGAATTTTATTTTTAAATTTTAAAGGGACCGCCATTACACTGTTTAAACCAAGTTTAATGACACTCTGATGAAAGACCATGCTTTTATCATCTGAAACATCCACTGAAACAAATGGCTGACCTGTTTTATAAACCCTCTTTGCGGTATTAAAACTTATCTCACATTTCTCAGGCTCAAGCCACTCTCCCAAAATATTCTTTGCAAGTTTTATTTCAAGTTTCCCACTTTCATCTGAAACCAATAAAAAAGCCCTTTCAGCCCCGGTTATCTTCAATGCGGCATCTACAATTCCCTTTAAAACATCTTCAAGATTCAGGTTTGAATTTATTACCTTATTCAAATTAAGTATTAATTTATACCTATCAATTTTGGACTTACCAACACCATCTCCACTTTCCTCCTCCACATACTCAAAGGAAACATCCCCAAATTTTACGACACTTCCCCCTCTCAACAGCAAATTAGGACTAATTATCCTCCCATCCACAAAAGTTCCATTCTTACTTCCAAGATCACTAAGTAGATATCCACCTTTTTCAGGAGAATATTCCAATATGGCATGATGCCTTGATACACTGATGTGTTTTATATTTAAATCGCAGTCAAGAGCCCTCCCAACAATTACCCTATCCTTTTTCAAATCATATTCACTGGCATACTGGGTATCAAATGGCCTTAAAATAAATTTTTTCCTCTTACCCTTTTGTTGAGAAAGCAACCTGCCACAATTATTACAAAAATTGCTGTCATCGGGATTTTCAAAACCGCAAAAACTACATTTCTTCATAACCTAAATTTCTGCAATCCTCATAATATTTGTTACAGACAAATTTTCCACATTCCCACACAAAATTATTATTCTATCCCCCTTCTTTAACAAACCTTCCCCCAACAAAATATCCAATCCACTTTTTATCATCTCATCACTATTTTTAAAAATAGGTAAATAAAAGGATCTTACACCATAAAAAAGATTTATTTCTCTGCAAACCCTGGGATCAGGAGAAAAGGCAAAAATTTCTGCATAAGGATGAAAATGGGAAATCACAGATGCAGTATTTCCGGAAATGGTAAAGATAACGCATTTTTCTATTTTTAAATCGCTCATTGCAAGTGCTGCTGAGTGGGAAATGGTTTCCACAAGTTCAACGGGATGAAATGTGGAAATATATTTTCTTCTATCCTCATATCTTTGTGAAAAGCCAATAATCCTGTCCATGACCTTTATGGTTTCAACCGGGTATTTCCCAACAGATGTCTCTCCAGAAAGCATTAAAGAATCAGCACCGTCAAGCACTCCATTTGTTATATCAGTGGCCTCAGCCCTTGTTGGAATTAGAGAATTTATCATACTCTCAAGCATCTGAGTGGCTATAATTACAGGTTTTCTCCTCCTTCTACACTTCCTTATTATTTCCTTTTGGATAATTCCAATCTTTTCTATTTCAACTTCTATACCAAGATCTCCCCTTGCGACCATAATTCCATCTGAAATATCAATAATACCTTCAATATTTGAAAGCGCCTGTGGTTTCTCTATCTTCGAAACAACCTTTACATCTTCACAAATATTCTTAAGTTCCTCCACATCTTTTTTATTTCTTACAAAACTGAGACAAAAATAATCCACCCTGAATTTTAAAGCACTTTTAACATCTTTTTTGTCCTTCTCAGTCAAAGATGGTAATTTTAAAGCCACATCTGGAAAGTTTATCCCCTTTTTCTTTAAAACTCTACCCCCCTTTACAACTTTACACTTCACATAATTTTCATTTATTTCTTCCACGGTTAATCTAATTTTTCCATCCTCAATATATATCTTATTGCCCCTTTTTAAACTCTTCCCAAGATCTTCATAATCAATATAAATACTTCCACTAACCTTTACATCCTTAAAATAGATTTTAACAAAATCTCCTGTTTCAATATCCCTATAGGGAAGATCAAGTATATCCACCCTGAATTTAGGTCCCTGCAAATCTGCCAGAATGGGGATATATCTCTTAAGTTCCCTTTCTATCCTCTCCACCTTTTCCACCACTTCACCAAACTCAGATTCATTTCCGTGGGAAAAATTATATCTCAGTATGTCTGCTCCCGCCTTAAAGCACTCCTTCAAAATATTGTAATCCGCAATGGAGGGACCATAAGTTATGGTAATTTTTGTTGACCTGAAGGGAGATTCTTTAACCTCTTTAAGCATAAAGCCCTCATAAAACCAATTTACATACTTATTTTACACCATCACAATGAGATATTGTAAGTTTTTTTAAATTTCAAACATCAGAGATACAAAGAAATCTAAAAGGGATATCACCTAAGATTGTGCCTGACACCTTTTTTATTTCACCAGGCAACTACTTCCACAACCTCTTCCACTTTTTATTCACAAGTTCAACAATATCTTCTGACATTTTAATTTCATCAGGCCATCTCCTCACAAAGCCTTCACTCTCCCACTTCCTCGTGGCATCAATTCCCATTTTTGAACCATAATCAGGTAGCCTTGAAGCGTGATCCAGACTGTCAAGAGGGCCTTTAGTGAATTGAATATCCCGCTCTGGATCAATATTGTTAAGAACAATCCATGAAACCTCCCTTAAATCTCCAACATTGACATCTTCATCAACCACAACAATACATTTGGTAAACATTGCCTGCCCCATTCCCCAGAGGGCATTCATTATCTTCTTAGCATGTCCGGGATACCTCTTTTTTATACTTACAATCATTAAATTGTGAAAAACCCCTTCACATGGCATATTTACATCAACTATTTCTGGAAGTTGTAATTTCATTAAAGGAAGCATCACCCTTTCAATCCCCTTTCCCAAAAAACAATCCTCCATTGGAGGTTTTCCAACAATTGTGGAGTGATAGATGGGGTTTTTCCTGTGTGTTATGCAGGTAATATGAAACACAGGATATAAATCCTCAAGGGAATAAAAACCGGTGTGATCTCCAAATGGTCCCTCTCTTCTCAATTCCTTATTGTCAACATATCCTTCAAGCACAATTTCAGAATCGGCAGGAACCTCCATATCCACGGTTTCACACTTTACCATTTCCACCCCCCTACCCCTAATTAAACCTGCAAATAACATTTCATCAACACCTGGAGGAAGGGGAAGAATAGAGGAAAACAAAACCGCTGGATCATTTCCTATGGTAACTGCTACCTCCATCTTATCTCTATTTAAATCCTTACTCTTTCTGAAATTTTCAGCCCCATCCTTGTGTTTCTGCCAGTGCATACCTGTGGTCTTTTCATCATATACCTGCATTCTATACATGCCACAATTTCTCTTCCCCGTTTCGGGATCCTTTGTAAAAACAAGGGGAAAGGTAATAAATCTACCCCCATCCTGGGGCCAACACTTCATAACGGGAAAATCAAGTATGGAAAAATTTTTCTTCTTTATCACTTCCTTACAGGGGCCATATTTTTTAACAGTGGGGAAGATGCCACTTAAACTTTTGAGTTTTGGAAGGAGTTTTAACTTATCCAGAAAATTTTCAGGTTGCTCCATCTCAATCAACAAGTTTATCTTATCCTCAAGTTCTGAAAAATCAGAAATTCCAAGGGCAACCTTTACCCTTTCAAGGGTACCAAATCCATTTATAAAAAGAGGATACTTAGAACCCTCCACATTTTTAAATAAAAGTGCCGGACCACTATTTTTTACTACTCTATCAGCAATTTCAGTAATTTCAAGAATTGGAGAAACCTTCTCCTTTACTACCTTCAATTCACCCCTTTTTTCAAGTTCATTTAAAAACCATCTCAATCCATTTTCACCCATATCACTCCCCATATTTAAATTTTAAACATCTATAGGCATAAAGGGCTGCTGAAGAGACCTCTTCATCTGGCGAATTTATCCATGTCTTTACAACGGGAATGGCTTTTTTAGAGCCCACAACAGCAAGGGCAAAAAGCAACTTCTTCCTTGCCTTAACAGAATTTAGTATATTTAGAAATGGAAACAACTTATCTGCCTCTTCCGGTGTAAAATCAAGAATATACCCATAGACCCTATCACTATACCTAAAACTTCCAATTTCTGAAACCATATCAGACAAATAGGCATCTTTGCCCAATTTAAAAAGGGCAAAATCAAGTGCAAGTTGAAGTTCCCTTGACATGGCCCTTTTTCTTCTTTCAAGTAGTTTAGGCAAAGTCCCGGGATCAGCAATTCTTGCAAGTCCCTCAGCCGCAGTTTCCCTATATTTTCCCAATCTGTCGTAAAGTCTTGACAGAAATATATCCTCAGCCCTCTTATCCCCAATGAGAGAAAGGGCCTTATAACATTTAAATTTGAGATCATCAGATGCAGATATTGGAATAACTCCCCACAACTTCTTCCTCTCCTTTATCCCGGATTTGTAGATATCAAGAAGGGTATCAACGGCAACTACACATTTTAAGTACCCACAGGTCATAATTGCTTCATCGTGAATTGCCTTATTCTCAAATTTAATGTATCTCACAAGATAGGGACAGACCTTCTTATCTCCTATCTTATAAAATGACTGCATATATTTTATCTTTAAATTACTATTCTTTTCCCAATCAAAATTCTCTATCATTTTGTCAATCACATAATCTCCTCTCAATATCCCCAGAGAAGTGATGGCAGCCTTTCTCACCTTAAGGTCATTGTCCTGTAATCTCCCTGCAATTGTTAACAAAGCATCCTTTCTGACTTTAACATATGGAGGAACAATAAGGGGATCATAATCATCGTCAAAGGGGTTTAAAAACTTCAGGACCTTTTTTGTTCCTGCAATAAATCCCGATTCATCCACAACATAACTTCTTACAATCCCATCTATAGCCCTCAGCCTTATCTCCGGCGAAGGATCATTTACCATTTTCACATAGGTGTCAAAGGCTCTCTCATCTCCAATTTTTATCAAAGATTCAAGAACCGCTTTCCTTACAAGTTCATTTTTATCAGAACTTGCTTCAATTAAATCTGGTACAGCCTCCCTTAACCTCAACTCCCCAATTTTTTTTGCCGCTTTAATTCTTCTTTTTGGATCCGGATGGTGAAGATCATATTTAAGGGCAGCATACTGGGAATAGGAAAGGGCAAATAATCCAGTTAAGATAAAAAGAAAAATAAATAGAAAAATCCTATTTTTCATAAAAACTCTCCCTTTTTAATGTCTAATAATATTGGTTTTTAAAATTACATCCTTAGAATCCGTTAAATTTAACCTTTTAGTAAAAACCTTTGTATGGCTCTTATCAATCTTGTATGTAAGAAATATCAAATAACGCCCTCTCTTCAAATTATCTATTTTAAAAAAACCACTACTATCGGTTAGTGTTCTCCTCACAAATAAAAACTTGTCATCCCCCAAAAGTCTACAAATAACAGTAATATTGGGCAGAGGATTTTCATCCCTATCCACAACATGGCCACTTAACACTATTCCCTTTTTAAGTTTCAAAGTCAATTTCTTTTCTTCCCCATAGCCAACGGAAATTCTTTTCTTCAAAGGGAGATAATCTTTATCCTTCACCTCCACATCCCACACCCCTTCACTTAAACCTCTGAAGACAGCCTTACCATTTTCATCTGTATTTAAAATCTGAGACTTTGCCCCCAATTTTCCAGAAAGAGTGTGTATATAGACCATAACCCCCTTAACGGGATTGTCACTATTATCCAGCAACTTTACTATTAACTTTCCACCTTTAAACACATTTAAAACAACACTTCGTCTCTCACCTGCATCAAGGATAACAATTTTTCCACCCCCAAAAATATAGTCCATTGAAGAACATTTGCTTATTTTAACCCTATATTTACCTGCTTCTAAAGAGTTAAAACAAAAATGACCATTTTCATCTGCATACACCAGGCTGCTACCTGTTATACGCCTTTTTTTATCCCCAATTCTAAAAAGAGCAATTCTTACAGGATATTTTAGAAAATCAAGATCATATCCATTTACACTGCCACAAATAGACGAACCTCCATTGAATATAAAATCCCTCCTGTTAACTTCATTTTCCCTAATAAAAACACTTCCTACACTTCTGGTATAACTATTTTTTTTCCAGAGGAGAAAGTAATTAATCCCGGGTGAAAGGTCATCAATCCTATAATAACCGGTGGCATCTGTTCTGGCATAGGATGTCCCAAGTCTATTCCCTACCTTAACTGTAGAAACATAGACATCTTTCTGAGGCTCTCCATCGCTATTTCTTACAAATCCTTCAAGGACACATCCAACCCCAAGGATAAAATTAACATCACATATCTCTTCACCCCCTTCAATACTCACCTTTTTACCAGGTAACAGTTCATAACCATCAGCCCTGACATAGATAAAATATTTTCCATCTGGAAGGCCATACAACCTATATTTCCCAAGTTCATCTGTCTCGGTAACTTCTCTATATCTTAAAGAAGTCCCAATGGCATACACATTGGCAGGGAAAATGGGATTACCACCATTATCAATCACATGACCGGAAACTGCACCCTCCCCCTCCAATTTAAAATCTCTCCTTAACTTATCTCCAGCCCCCACATAAATATCATTTCTATGGGAAAACATCAAAAAAGTATAAAAACCAGGAGAAACTTTGCTAAACTTATACATCCCATTTTTATCTGTGAAACTCTTTCTGGTCTTACCAAAGAAAATATTGGAAATTTCTGCAAAGGGAAGGAGTTCAACTGCTATATTTCTAACAGGATTACCAAAACTGTCTGTGACATACCCAAAGACAGTTCCATATTTTGAGGAAACATCATCACTTAAAAAAGTCCCTCCAGAAGACTCTTCAGAAAAATTGCCAAAATCCCCTTCCCCCGTTTCACCTGAAATATTATTCTCCGCCACAGATGAAGATACATTTAGGCCCTCTTCTCCGTCAAAATCAAAAGTTCCCCTGTAAAACTTATAGAATAAAAGTCCCAGAAGTACTAATATGTAAATTCCATATCTTAAATACTTTTTTTCTCTCTTTTTCATAATCACAAAACAACCAAAACAAATATTAAAAATTATAACAAAAATTACACTTTTAAGGATTATTTTTTAAGATAAAAGGTTTAAAAAGGAAAAAATTATTTGCAGATGCCACATCTATTGCAATTTACCCCCATTAAAAATGGGCATGGAGAAGACAGTTTCCCCTCAAAACTCTTTTCTCTTTCTCTTAAAAGGTACTCTTCACTTATTCCACACCCATAGGGGATAAAATTTCCATCCCCAAACTTAAAAAATTCCATATTATTTCTAAATTTCTTAAAATTTCTAAAGTTATAGGCTTCCCCTATAAGTAAATCCAATAATTTTTCTGTTCCAAAGGAAAGTCCCCACTGTAAAAAAGATTCCCTTACCCCAAGGGCCTGTACTTTACAATTCCCAATTTTTCTCAGTTCACTCTTTAAAAAGGAAATTCTTTCCTTTAAATTTTTTTCATTAAGACCGGTAAAATATTGAAATGGAGTACCTGGTTTTGGAACAAAGGGATTGATACTTACAACAATTTCTCCACAAAATCCCCTTCTACTCCAGTAATCCTGAGCAACCTTTCTAATATTTTTAACGAAAGAGACAATATCAAAAATGTCCTCTTTCCGTTCATGCGGCAACCCCACAAGGAAATAGAGTTTCAAATTGGTTATTCCATATCTAAAGGCAAGATTGATACCCTCTAATATCTCTTCATTTGTAAAATTTTTATTTACTTTCCTTCTTAAACTGTAATTTCCAGTTTCAGGAGCAATGGTTAAGGTTTTTAAGGAAAACC
>JAMOQF010000134.1 GCA_027064125.1 Acidobacteriota bacterium | reverse complement strand
GCAATTTTTAGTGAATTTAAGGCAATTACAATAAGACATCTACTTTGTAGGAAATAATTCTGGCTCAATTCCCTAATTTTTATTCATTTCGCCGTTAAAAAGCCTTTTTCAAAAAATCAATCGCGGAGGGATAAAGAGAGGCAAAAGCCTCTCTTTGTTTACATCAAACTTACTTCCTTTTCAACTTTACCACCTTTAAGAGATGAATATATGAGTTTTACTTTCTTTTTGTTGCTATTGACAATTATTCTGTAATGAAAGGGAGTCAACCCCTTAAGTGGAAGATTAATTTTAAATTTATTTCCATATAATTTAACATCACTGAAAATTTCAGGTTCTCTACTTTCTCTAAATTCTGCAGATACAAGTTTTCCGCCATTCACAAAGAGCAAATCAGATCTGTGCACCTTTTTTATTTTTCCAATCTGTGTGAAGGTTGGAATTTTTCCCTTATTTATCAATGTAAAATCTACCATATAAGTATTTTTAGATATTTTTTTCACACTAACTTCATCAAATGTCACCTGTGGAAGATTTTGAGCAGTATACATAAAAAAGGAAAATACCCTGTGGCACATCTGTTCAAGCCTGAATCCCGGTGGAATTCTCGTACTCATCTTGACCCACCCACCAAGTTCTATATCTCCAAACTGGGGATGGTGAAATTTCTTCCAGGGTCTAAAATACTCCTTCATTAAAAGTTCATCATTCCACTTCATCCTCTCTTTATCAGACACTTTTCCATCCTTATTAAAATCCCTCTGAAGTGTGTAAAGTTCAACTGTAAAGGAATATGCACCAAGTAGATAGTAGGCAAAATCCGTGGAGCCTCCATATACATTGTACAGATCTTTATAGGAGATTAAATACTTATATCCAGGGACAATTTCCACCCCCTCTTTTCCCAGAAAGTCATAGACATTTTTATCCATTGGGGGAAATGGAGGAGAAGTCTTTGCATCCGGGCCCCTTAAAAACATTCCACCGTAGTTGTGCAGGTCTTCAAAAATTAAAATATTTGGATGGGACATTAAAAATTTTCTAACTGATTCAAGTTCACTTGTGCAAAAGGGATATTTTCCTGCCCCCATCTGAATATATGATGGCATCCAGTTGTATCCAAAATTTCTGTTCATATCGAGATATCCAATGGGATCTTCATTTACCCTTCCATCTCCATCGTTGTCTATCCCCTCAGATCCCAATATTATGTAATCACCTACCTCTCCCGGTTTTACCCTTCTCAAAATCCTTGGATCCTTCTTATCTTTTACATAATTTCCATATTTAACCTTTTTTATCATGGTGAGTATTTCCCCATCTCCATCTAAATCCTCATATCCATCCTCATCCACCCTGCCATCCTTATCGTCATCTATTTTCACCATTGCAGAACGGGAACTATCCTTTGTATTTAAGTTGTGGATAAAGTTCTCCCTCCCATCTATATTGAATGATGGAAGAATGTAAAAGACATATCTATCCACAAGTTTTTTAATCTCAGGGTTTTTATCATAGTTGGTGAGAATATAATCTATTGTGTAAAGGGCAACCTCAGAAGCCTGAATTTCATTCCCATGAATATTTCCCTCAATGTAAAATCCCGTTTTTTCAAACTCATTGCCAGTTTTTGGATTAAAAATTTTGACGAGATACAAATTTCTTCCCTGTGAAGATTTACCTAAAACTTCAAGTGAAGAAATTTTGGGATGTAATTTACAAAGTTTTTGAAGTGCCTTTCCAAGCGCCTCATAATCATAATATTTATCATATCTCAGAGTTACCTTTTGAGAAAATAAAAAGGTAAAGAGAAAAAAGGTAAAAATATATGTTAAAATGGTTTTTCTCATTCTTATTCCTCCTTTAAAAGAACCTTTTTCACAATCTCACCCCATCTATCCCAGTAAAGTCTTAAAGTAATTTCACTGCCTTCTTTTCCAGAAATCAACCATTTGACCTTCTTTTGGTTGTGAGGTTCAATTTGAGTAATTTTCTGCAAGGGCTTACCACTTATTATTTTAATTCCATTATCTGTTAGCAACTGCACTGAAATGGGATTTACCACACTAAACTTACTTGCAAAATCTGTAAAAATTGGTAGATCGCAATTATTTTTTACATAGCAGGAGATCTTAAAGATTCCATCTGCCTTCTTTTCAACCTTTACTTTTGAAATTTCCACATCTTTAAATTTTCCGAGTAAACCTGTAAAGAACTTATATTCCCCATCCACCCTTTCTTTAACCAGATTAAAGGGAGGCACTTTTCCAACAAAGGGTTTCAATCCACCAATCTCAACTTCCCCAAGTGTAGGATGTTTAAAGGTTTTCCACGGGATGAAAAAATCATTACCATAATACTTTTCATATAATTTATACTTTTCCTCAAGTTTTTTAAATCCACCTTCTGCACTTTTTTTATTTTTAAACTTTTTTATCATTTCCCCTATTTTTTTCGGTGTAAGTCTACCTGATTTAACTGCTTCTTTTAGCATCTTAGCATTTACAAAGGAAGGGGCACCAATTTTTTTCAATTCATCATTTATCTTTGAATCCTCAAGTTTTAAAAAATCTTCCCCATTCATCTTTTTCAAATTGTCCGGAGATAGTACCCCTTTCTTTTTTCCCTTACCCAAATTCTCTGGAATTGACCATATATCATCTTCTACAGTGTAAACTCCATATTGAAAATAACACCAGAGGGCAGGAGAACCACCGGAGGGAAATTTCTTCTCCCTTTTCTCTTCCTTAACAATTTTTTCATATTCCTTCTTCAGTTCATCATAAAATTTTTTATCGGTGGGAGTTATATTTGTAGGTGTTGAAAAACCAAAAAACTGGGCAACCTTTTCTGGAGTAATATCTCTTCCTCTTCCAAACCCACTTTCTTTTATTATCTTAACTATTTCATTTAAAGTGTATTCCCTTTGGGGATCAAGTCCCAGATATCTGGCAAATCGCTCAGGCACCTTTACCCTTTCTCCTCCAAGGTTACCCTTATTAAAGGGAATATTTGTAGTCAACATGTTTTCACTTCCAAATAAAAAGACAAAGGATATATCCCTTTTCTTTAAAAGATAGTCAATAAATTCCCTAACCTCAGGTTGAGAAGCGGGATAAATTCCAGTATCTTTTTCAAAATATGGAAATTTCTGTGGAAAATTTTTAGAGAGCAAGACACCTCCCTTTGCATCTTCATTTATCCTTCCATCGCCATCATTGTCAATTCCTTCTGTGTACAATTTGTAAATACCCACCTCACCCTTTTTTGCATCTGCCTTCTTCATTATTCTGGGATCTTTTTCATCCACAATCCACTTCCCATCCTCATCTTTGACCCTCATCATGGTTATAAATCCATCCCCATTTAAATCTTCAGGGCTATCTTCGTCCACTACCTCGTCTAAATCATCATTTACAGGAAAATTATTTGTAAGTTTCTCTACACCTGAAAAATAATTTTCATAGACATCTGGATTTAAAAGGGGAGCAAAATAGATTTTGTGATGCGTCAAAAAATTCTTTAGTTTACCACTTTTGTAGTCTGAAAGTACCCTTTCTAACAGGTTAATCACCATATAGGTTCCATCAACCCTGTAGCCTTCAAAATTTGCACCCACAAATATTGAAGGATAGAACTTTCCATCATTCTCACTTCCACCAACCACAAAAACATAAATGGGATTTCCACCTTGAGACCTGCCAAGGGTATCCAATTTTAAAATAGAAGAATTCTGGGAAGAGAGGGCCTTCATACTTCCATATAATTCATCCAATTTTAAATAGCCCTTTCCCATTACAAAAAAAGAAAAGAGAAAAATAATCAGAGAAAGAAAGAAAAATTTTTTCATACAAACACCCCGAATGTTAAATTAACAGAATTAATACGAAAAAGGGAGGAGTAAGGTTTTTAATATTTTTAAGTTTTTAAAATGTCAGAGATGCTTCTTTCTCACCTGATATACCCTCCACTTCCCTTAGATAAAAATGCCATTCATTGTATTATTGAAGGGCTATTCAGTGAAGCAATCACCATTAGCATGTCTAAATGTTTAATTTTACAACTGTTTCAAGAAACCCACTGTGGAATTCAAAAAACTCAAGGTTAAATTTTTTTATACTTTTAAAATTTTTATGGGTCAAGTGAAAGAAAAATTTCCATCTTTTGCCTGACACCATTTCCCACGCACAAAAAGAGAAAAGGTGTCAGGAAAAGGTGTCAGGTAAAAATATAAAAATATCGTACACGGGTTTTTCCGTTAATAAAATATTGTTTCTCATCCCCCATATCAAATAACAACAGTTAACAACCAAAAAACCCACAAAAAATTATAAAGATTGAAACTTTAAAAGAATTGTGTAATTATATTAGCAGGAATAATAAAAATGCTTGAAAGTTTTTTAATTTTAGTGCCTTTTGGAGGAAGTAAATGAAGAATAAAAAAGTTTTTATTTTATCATCTATTTTTTTACTATTTGCCCTCTCCATTTACATTTATTCCTCAGATTCCTGGGTTAGAATTTACGGAACAAAAAAGTTTGACATGGCAACATCAATATTTCAGACATTGGATGGTGGATATATTATAGGCGGTTTAACAAAAGTTTTTGATAGGGAAGGTGATTTTGCCCTGATAAAAACAGATAGAAATGGCAACATTATATGGTCAAAATATTATCCTGCAAAAGGGGAAGAAAGGGATCCATTTGTAGTTGAAACAACTGATGGAAACTATATTGCTGCAATGACTTCATTTTCCTGGACACCTCGAGGAATTAGATTACCCAAAATATGGGTGATTAAAATTAATAAACAGGGGAAAATCCTGTGGCAAAAAGTTTACTGGTGTAAGTATGGAGAACTCTTTAATCAGGTTAGAAAAACACCCGATGGGGGTGTTATAGTCGTTGGGCAAACCTCTATAAATCTTAAAACAGCCTTTGACATATTCCTGCTAAAACTTGATAAAAATGGCAATATAGAATGGCAATATGGATATATAAGGGAAAAAATAGAAAAACCTGAAAGCATAAAGGTTACCTCTGATGGAGGTTATATTATCACAGGTTATGCGATTAAAAGGGATTCTACCTGGGATGATCTTTTTTTACTTAAAGTGAACTCAAAGGGAAAAGTCGAGTGGTACAAACTTTATGGGGGGAAATCAGAAGAACAGGGAAGCGATGTTGTGGAAACCTCAGATGGAGGATTTGTGGCAGCAGGTTGGACCCGGACATTTGCTTCAAGAGAAAGGGGAGTGGAGCCGTGGTTTATTAAAGTTGATAAAATAGGAAATGTGGTTTGGCAAAAAAGGCATGGTAACTTTTATGGGGGACATATTTATTCCCTTGTTAAAGTAGATGAAGGATATCTGGGTTTTGGTGACACTGGAGGAGAAGGTATTGGAGGCAAAGGTTTGGTGGATACAATTACTGTTAAAATAGACAAAAATGGTAATCTTCTGGAGCATAAAATTATAGGAGAAGGAAGTTCGGACACTTTAATTTTTTCAAGTAAAACAAGGAATGGAGAGGTTGTTGCTTGTGGTAGTTCCTCTTCGTTTAGAAAAGGTTACGGAAGTGAGTTTTTTGCAATAAAATTTGATAATGGAGAAAATGTAAAATGCCCCATGCCTCTTATTGTCGTGGGTAAGAAATATCTTTCAGCAGATTCAAATGCCAGGGTTTTAAATGTCTATCCCAAAAGACTTAAAATAAATTTTAAGGTTGAAAATACAAATATAAAAGCAAAAGTATTTAAAATAGTACAGAAAAATATATGTAATTGAAAAAAGTGCCAGGCAAAAAGTATTTTGGTGTCAGGCAAAAGATTTAATTCAAAAAAATTTATACAGATTCATGAATATCCCCTTTTAATACATTTCGTCGTGATGACCTATGTCAATTAATACAATTTCATTTTCAACAATACTAAATGTTAATATAATCCTATAACTCATTGTTATTGACACCGAGTATTTATCGGAGAACTTTCCCTTCAGTTTATGTAATCTAAGTGAATTATGATGGGGATTTAATTCCAGCAATCTCAATACCTTCTTGTATCTCTCAATTAAATCCCTATGCTTTCTTATGAACTCTTTTTCTCTTTTTAGATAAGTTTCTGTAAAAACAAGTTGATACATTAAATCTTTAATCTATTAAAATGTTCTTCAGCGCTCTCTTTTATTACTTTCCCCTTTTTATAATCCTCTTCCGCATCTCTTATTATTTTATCAAGTTCAGCTTCCTTCAAATGTTCATATTCCTGAAGGTCAATAATAACAAATTTCTTCTTACCTCTTACCGTGACATATACTTCCTTTTCTTTTTTTAAAAGACCTTCAACAAAACTTATCCCCTTTACCTTGATATCATTAGCACTTATAATCATACTTTTTACCTCCCTATCTATAATCCTATTTATAGTATATTTTCTCAAATTAAAAATGTCAAGTTTCTTTACTCAACCTATAAAAAAAAGGATGGTTGATACCAGGTAAAAAAATTTATTCCAAAATATTTCAAAAAAATAAAATGAATCTTAGAAATTATTTGTTTTCTATTGTAAAATTCTATCTTAAAAATTTAACCGTTGTAGATGGAATATGCTATTACCTGTATTAACCACAATAACATTTATACTTAACATAATATGCGGCTTTTTTAGAGTAAGGCAGGAAAAATTAAAAATGAAACTTCTCTACATCCACATTCCAATCCCACTAATAGCATTTTTAAGAATCACATGGAAAATATCATGGAAATTTATTCCCTTTTTTGTAATGGTTGCAATAGTGGGACAATTTTTAGGAGGGAAGTTAAACGCTTTTACCTCAAAAAAGGTAATCTTAATTTCTAAAAATGAAGAAAGAGCAAAATAAAAAAATCTGAGCCTGAGATAAAAGATTAAAATAAATGCCCCATTTTTTTCTTTTTTACTTCAAGATAATTTTTCACAAATTCATTTTTCTCAAATTTTAATTTAATTCTCTCTACAATCTTTATTCCCATATTCTCTATGGCCTTTATCTTTTCCGGGTTATTACTTATAAATTTTATTTCCCTGAAACCAAAATGTGAGATAATCTGAGCGCACTCCTCATAACTTCTCAAATCTGCCTTAAATCCAAGTTCTTCATTTGCATCCACAGTGTCAAGTCCTCTATCCTGAAGTTCATAAGCCTTTAATTTATTTAAAATTCCAATACCTCTACCTTCTTCAGGCTGGTATATCAAAAGTCCCCTTCCATTTTCTTCTATAAGTTTTAAGGTTTCCTGTAGTTGTTCTCCACAATCACACCTCAAGGAACCCAGGGCATCTCCTGTAAGACACTGGGAGTGAATTCTTACAATGGGAATAATTGAATCATCTTCCACATTTTTTCCCAGAACCACATACTCCTTTCCACTTTTTGCCTTAAAACCATATATCTTAAAATTTCCAAATTTTGAAGGGAAATTAGCCTCAGCCACTTTTTCCATAAATCACCTCTTTTTAATTTAAAAATATCTGGTAAAATACCACTTAATTTAGATGAAGAATTCTACTATGAAAAAAGTCATTTTTACAATTTTAATTTTTTCAACTTTATTTACAACTTTCAATTTTGCTCAGTATACCTTTGATTCCTCATATGAAAATAACATAAAAATGATATATCTACACAAAAACTATACCCTACTTGTGCCACTTTATGTATACGATACAAAACTCACAAGATCCTTTCTCTCAATTTTAAAGTACAGTGGGAAACCAATCTTCTTGCCGGGAGAAAAAATAACCTTCGTAGAAATTAAATTTAAAAATGATGAAATAGTGTTTAAATTCTACTCCTTTGACAGGACAAAAAAGGGCACCATAAGGATAAAAAGGCCCATAAATAGAAGTGAACTAAATTTTTTACTCTCAAAACTCTTTTCAAGAAGAAGTGTTAAAGATGCAAAAAAAATCTTCATAGACAATTTATATCAGAGCCTATTTTTAAAAATAAGTAATTCCCTTTCAATAGGTGAAAAAAGTTTGGAAAGAATGGTCATTGGAAACTTTTCAATTTATGAGGAACTTTCTTCTAAACTAAAAAAAAGGGAAACGGAAATTGAAATATTGAGGAACAAACTCAAAAAACTTGAAAACGACACCAGAGAAAACTTAAAAGAAAAGAGGTCGCTTAAAAGGGAAATTATCTCTCTAAAAAATCAACTTGAGGCACTTAAGAGTAAAGTAAAGATACTTTCTCAAAATAAAAGTGAAACTGAAAAGATGGTTTCAAATGTCATAAGTTATAAAAAGATGCTTGATGCAAAAATCAAAGAGATTGCCCTAAATCTTGGGATATCTACGGAAAAGAAAAGGTCAATCCACATTCTCTCAGAAATAGAAACATCCATTATGAATCTTTCCATTTCAAATAAGACAATGAAGGCAAAGATAAAAGAAGAAGGTAAAAGGATAAATGACCTTCAAAAAAAGTTATCACAACTTGAAGAAACACTAAAAAATATCAAAAATGAGAAGATATCTCTCCAAAAAAAGATAAGAATTCTATCCTCTTCAGATAAAAACATGGCAAAAAAGTTAATATCAATGGAAAGGGAAAAAAATATTTTCCAGTCAAAATTACTTTCTAAAAAGATAATTAAAATAACCCAGAGAAAAAAAGTGGAAAATGAAAGTCAGGAAATTAAATGTAATATTCTTTTAAAAGAGAAAATAATAGGAAGCATTCATATAAAAGCTCCCCTATTCTTAAAAAAGGGGGATGAAAATAAGGTTTTTGCCACAGTTGAAGTGAAAAGAGATAAGAAATCAAAAGATACCACATATAAAAAACTTTTAAAGTACCTCAAAAATTTCCCTGATGTAAAACTTAAGATGGAAAAAACCAGAGGAAAGGTTTCTTTAAAATTGATTCAGTCTCCTGAAAACTCAAATAGTAACACCTATATATGGAAAATAAAATCCATGGAGGGAATAAATACAATCTATCTGAAAATAAATGGAGAAGTAACTTCCATAGATGGAGAAAAAATTCCAATTTTTGAAATTCCAGTTGAAATAAGACCCCTATCAATCGAAAAGGCAATTGTATCCTATTTTCAACCAATCCCCTTAGGGATAGGGATAATACTGGGTCTACTCATTGCCCTTCCCTTTATAATCAGGGTAAGAAGAGGTAACCCACCCAAACAAAAAAGAGAAGATAGATCCCTCTACTTTGATGATAAAGAACTATAGTTTTAACCTCTACTGGCAAGATATTGGGAAATATCTTCAAATCCCTTTATCTTTGCAAGTTCAAGGGGTGTATCTCCACTTTCATTTTTAACATCTACCTTTGCCCCCTTTTCCACAAGGAATTTAACCATATCAAAATATCCCCTAAAGGCTGCCATATGTAAAGGCGTCCACCCACTACTTGTGGAGACATTGAGATCTGCACCCTTTTCAACCAAATACTTTAAAATATCAAAATTATTTGATACTACTGCAAGGTGAAGTGGAGTTCCCCCATCATCACCTTTCGCATTTATATCTGATCCATGTTCTACAAAATACTTCACAACCTCAACATCTCCACAAAATACCGCAAGATGCAAAGGAGTTTTTCCCTCAAAACCCTTCATATTGATATCTGCTCCTTTACCAACCATGTAGTCAACAATATTGAGAAATCCACCATGGGCTGCAAAATGAAGTGGAGCAGAACCGCTTTTATTCTTCATATTGACATCCGCACCATTTTTCACAAGGATTTTAACCACATCAAAATTTCCTCTCAAGCATGCCTTGTGTAAAGGTGAATCTCCCCTATTATCAACTTCATTCACATTTGCTCCCTTCTCAATTAACAAAGAAGCAATTTCTGGAAAATTCTTTTCTGCCGCAACATGTAAAGGAGTGTATAAATTGTTATCAAGATCCCTAAAATTGGGATTTGCACCAAGGGAAATAAGCAATTCTACATATTCCCTTTTTCCTTCATCAGTAAATTTTATGAGAAGATGGTT
>JAMOQF010000133.1 GCA_027064125.1 Acidobacteriota bacterium | reverse complement strand
AATGCAACAAGTACAGGTAAATATTACTTAAAGGTGGTTGGATACAATGGGTCCACAAGTGGGTATACCTTGAAGGTCACATATCCAACACAGCCCAACAATGATGATGATGATAATAATGGCGGATCTGATACCAACATAGCCCTTGGTAAATATGCTGCTGCATCCAGCGAATATAGCAGTTCATATGCTGCATCTAAAGCAGTGGATGGAAGCACATCAACTGGATGGGCATCTAAATATCTGCCTTCGGAAGGAACGGAGCAGTGGATATATATTGACCTTGGAGCAACAAAGACTGTAAGCAGTGTAAAGATATACTGGAGTACAGCAGGTAATTATTCAACCGACTATGTTGTGATGAGGTACGATGGTAGTAATTGGGTATCGGTGAAAGAGGTATATGGAGATGGAGGATGGGACGTAATTAATTTCAGTACACCTATTCAGACGAGATATATTGGTATATACTGTAAAGAGAGAAATGCCAACTACTACTACATAAGAGAATTCCAGGTATATGGTCATTAATACAGTTACTGTTGATATAGCCCTCACCTTGAAGGTGAGGGCTTTTTTTTTGTCTTTTTATTGTTCTCCATTGATTTAATTTCTCTTTAAATTTGAACATTTTCATTGTAAAATTAGTCTCTATAATTTTTTTGGGTAGTGGAGGTGGCTTTTGTCTCAAGAATTCAGTGTTAAAGATTCTGTTAATCTTCCTAAAACAAAATTTAAGATGAAGGCGAATCTTTCTCAAAAGGAACCTGAAATTATAAAGTTCTGGGATGAAAATGAGATTTATAAAAAGATTTTATATAAAAATAAAGATAAGGAAAAATTCATTTTACACGATGGACCTCCTTACGCAAATGGGGATATACACCTTGGACATGCTTTAAATAAAATTTTGAAGGATATAATTGTAAAATATAAATCCATGAATGGGTTTTATTCTCCCTATGTCCCAGGATGGGACTGCCATGGTCTCCCCATCGAAAAGCGAATGGAGCAGGAGTTAAACCTTGAGAGAAAAGGAAACATTGATGTGCTGAAATTCAGAAGTAAATGCAGAAATTACGCCAATAAGTATGTAAATATTCAAAGGGAGCAGTTTAAGAGGCTTGGTGTCTTAGGTGATTGGGATAATCCATATCTAACCATGAGTTATGGATATGAGGCAAGTATTGCAAAGGCCTTTGGAAAATTTGTTGAGGGAGATTATGTCTATAAAGGATTAAAGCCTGTATTCTGGTGTACATCCTGTAAAACAGCACTTGCAGAGGCTGAAGTTGAATATAAAGACCATAAAAGTCCTTCAATTTATGTTAAGTTTCCAATTACAAGTGGATTTCTGGATGCAATACCTGAATTAAAGAATTTGAGTGAGGATAAAATATTTGTTGTAATCTGGACAACCACTCCCTGGACACTTCCCGCAAACCTTGCAATAGCCCTTCATCCATCATATGATTATGTGGCTCTTCTGGATGAAAAAAGGAATGAAGTCTACATTGTTGCTGAAGGATTGCTTACTACCTTTCTTGCTGATTGTGATATTTCCAGTTATAAAGTTCTGGCAAAATTCAAGGGTGAAGTCCTTGAGTATCAAAAGTGTAAACATCCCTTCATAGATAGGGAGTCAATAGTTGTACTTGCAGATTATGTAACCCTTGAACAGGGTACAGGTTGTGTTCACACTGCTCCTGGACATGGACAGGAAGACTACGTTACGGGGCAGAAATATGGACTTGAGGTTTTATGTCCGGTTGATGACGATGGAAATTTTACCGATGAAGGTGGTGAGTTTAAGGGTAGAAATGTCTTTGAAGCAAATGACGATATTGTTGAATTGCTTAAGAATAGGGGGATGTTATTAAGCGTTAATAACATTGAGCACAGTTACCCCCACTGTTGGAGATGTAAAAATCCAATTATATTCAGGTCTACTCCTCAGTGGTTTATATCAATAGATAAGAATGAATTGAGGGAAAGGGCCCTTGAGGAGATAAAAAGAGTTAAATGGATACCTCCGTGGGGTGAAGATAGAATTTCCAATATGGTTGCAACGAGACCAGATTGGTGTATTTCAAGACAGAGGTCATGGGGGGTCCCCATAGTGGCTTTTTACTGTGATGAGTGTGGTGAGGTTCTTTTAGATAAAGAGGTTGTGGATTATGTAGCGGATATTTTTGAAAAAGAGGGGGCTGATGCGTGGTTTAAATATCCATCTGAAAAGTTGATACCTGAGGGAATTGTATGTAAAAAGTGTGGAAAGAGAAATTTCAAGAAGGAATTTGATATATTGGATGTCTGGTTTGATTCAGGAGTAAGTTATTATGCCCTTTCTTCGGAACGGGATGATCATGTGTGGCCCTCCAACTTATATCTTGAGGGTGGTGATCAGTATAGGGGATGGTTTCATTCTTCCCTTCTTGCTTCCCTTGGCACCAATGGTTCTTCTCCTTATCTGGAAGTTGTAACTCATGGCTGGGTTCTTGATAAAGATGGATTTGCAATGAGCAAATCCCTTGGAAATGTCATTTCACCACTTGACATTATAAAGGAATCGGGCGCTGAAATTTTGAGGTTATTTTTCTCTTCTGTTGAATATAAAGAAGATATAAGAGTCCCTGAGGATAATTTTGCCAGAGTTAAGGATGCCTATAGAAAATTCAGAAATACCTTTAGATTTATGCTTGGGAATCTCTTTGATTTCAATCCCACAGAGGAATACAGAGGCGAGGATGGTGAAGGGGGATATGTTCTGTATGAAGAAAGAGAAGAGATTGACAGGTGGGCTCTTGCAAAAGGATTTGATATATATAAAATTTGCAAAGAGAGTTATGATGAGTACAATTTTCATCAGGTATACCACAAATTATACAACTTTTTAGTGGTAGACTTATCTGCTACATATTTTGATATTTTAAAGGATAGACTTTATACTTATAGGGCTACTTCAAAGGAGAGAAGATCTGCCCAGAGCACCCTATGGGATCTACTTCTACTCCTTGTTAAACTTTTCGCTCCCATTATTTCGTTTACAACTGAAGAGGTCTGGAAATTTATGAGGGAGATTGATCCTTCACTTGAAATTTCAGTATTTCTTTCAGATTTTTCCGTGAGGAATATGGAGAGATGGGAGAATGAAGAACTACTTTCAATTTATGGTAAAATATTTGAAGTCAGAGAAAAGGTGTTCAAGGCACTTGAAGAGAAAAGACAGGAAAAGGTAATAGGAAATTCCCTTGAAGCAGGTGTAAAACTCACTATTCCAGAAGATGAAAGGTCTCTTTTTGACATTTTGAAAAAGAGGGAATCTTTCTTGAAATATATTTTTATAGTATCCCATGCTGAAGTTGAGAAGGGTGGTGGAGATGAAGTATTTGTTGAAGTCAAAAAATTACCATGGAAAAAGTGTGAAAGATGCTGGAATTATTCGCCTCATGTGGGAAAGGAAAAAGATTTCCCTACGGTGTGTGAGAGATGTATTGATATTGTGCGAGAACTTGCAGGGAGGAAATAATGATTAAAAATTTTGAACAATTGTTTGATTTTATAAAGGGAAGAGAAAGGAAAAAAATAGTTGTGCCCAGAGCAGAAAGTAAGTCCATAGTTGAGGCCTGTAATGAGGCGCATAATGTTGGACTTGCTGATTCCATTTTGATTGGTGATGGTGAAAAAATTTTAGATATTTGTAAAGAGGCTGGAGTTGAAAGTTCCATCTTTGACATAGTGGATGAAAGCGATGATGTAAATGCCGTTAAAAAGGCCATAGATATTGTAAATGAGGGCAGAGCATCAATGATAATGAAGGGAAAAACGGATACCGCTACTTTGTTGAAGGAGGTTTTATCTTCTGAAAGTGGATTAAAAAGGGGAAGAGTTTTGAGCCATATTGCTGTGGTTGAGGTTAAAAATTATCACAAATTGATGGTATTTACAGATGGTGGATTAAATATTTATCCTGATCTGGATAAAAGGATTGATATAATAAAAAATGCAGTGGAATTTGAAAAAAAACTTGGAAACAGTGATATAAAGGTGGCATTACTTACTGCGGTTGAAAAGGTAAATGAAAAAATTAAGGAAACTCTGGTTTACGATAAAATAGTTAAGATGCAGAAAAGTGAAAAATTTGTGGATGCAGTGGTGGAGGGACCTGTTGCAATGGATATTGCACTTGACAGTGAGGCTGCTAAGATTAAGGATTATAAAGGTAAAATTCCCGGTGATGTGGATATCTTTGTTACACCTGATATAGCGTCATGTAATATTGTGGTTAAATCTTTAATTTATCTTGCAAATGCTAAGGTTGGTGGTTTAGTGGTTGGGGCGAAGGTGCCAATTGTTTTGCTTTCGAGATCTGATACACCAGATACTAAGTTGCGTTCCATTGCCCTTGGGGCTCTATGGGAAAATGTAGATTGATAGGTGTTTTGAAATGAACAGTGAATTTTATTTGATCAAGGATGGATCTTTAAGTGGTATAGAAAATATGGCAAGAGATGCTCTTCTGCTCGATTATGTTGAATCCCTGGTTAACAAAAGAATTACCTTTTTAAGGTTTTATAAATGGATTGTCCCCACGTTGAGTATTGGTAGGAATCAGGAAGTTGAAAAAGTTGCCGACGTTGAATTTTGTAGAGAAAATGGAGTAGATATTGTTAGAAGACCCACTGGTGGAAGGGCGGTGCTTCATCACATGGAGATAACCTATAGCATTGTTTCGAATGACCTATCAACTTTTGGAGATGCTCTTTTGAAGGTATATAGAAATATTGCCAATTCCATCTGTAAAGGTCTTCAGAATCTTGGAATAGATGCTGAGATTGTTTCCCAGCCAGAAAAGAGAACCTTTGATGGAGGGAGCATAAAGGGGGAAATACCCTGTTTTTCTTCAACATCCAGGTATGAAATAGAAGTTAAAGGTAAGAAAATAGTTGGAAGTGCTCAGAGAAGGTTGAAAAATTCTTTTTTACAGCATGGATCAATTATTTTTGAACTGGATGTTGATTTACAATCTGGAGCGATGAAAGTGGATAAATCTGTTATCTTAAATAGTGTAACTTCCATTTCAGAACATGTTGATAAGAGTATTTCCTATGAAGAGGTTGTTGAAGAACTTGTTAAAGGGTTTGAAAAGGGCGGAATATTTGAATTTAAGTCAATTGATTTCCCCACAGATTTTCTGGATAAAGTTCCTGAATATGCTGAGATTTTTAAGGTGGCATATTGATGGATTTTAAAAATATAAGGCCGCTAAAAATAATCAGGTTTTTTATACTGTTGTTATTGCCCTTTTTTCTTTTATTTTTAAGTACTTTTATAACCATGAAAGTTATTTTAGGGGGAAACGAAGTTGTTGTCCCGGATTTAAAGGGTAAAAAAGTTGAGGTGGCAAAAAGGGAATTGAAAAATTTGGGTCTGGATTTGAAAGTGGTTGGAGAGAAATTTAATGAGGATTTTGAAAAGGGTGTGATAATAAAACAATATCCCTATTCAAATTTTAAGATGAAAAAGGGAAGAAGTGTTAAAGTTGTGATAAGTAGTGGGAAGAAAAAGGTCGTTATACCTAAACTTGTAGGATTTACATTTTTTGAGGCTAAGGGAATTTTAGATGAAAATGGACTCTATTTGAGAAATGTCTGTTTTTCCCATTGTGTGGATTCTGATAGAAATGTTGTTGTAGACCAATATCCTGAGCCGGGTAGGGAAGATGTGGAATCCCCATATGTGGATATACTTGTAAATGAACCTACCAACAGCAGGGAATATATTATGCCCGATCTTGTGGGGCTACCATATAAGGATGTGGTTTACTTTCTTGAAAAAAATGGGTTTATTTTAAAACCACTTGATTTTGAATTAGATTTTTCACATCCTTCAGGTGTGGTGATAGCTCAGTATCCTGAAAAAGGGGTTAAAATAGAATGGAAAAGTCCAATATCTCTGGTGGTAAGCAGGTAATTAGGGGGAAAAAATTTATAGCCCCTTCGATTTTATCTGCAGATTTTTGTGAACTTGGTAGATCAATTGCCATTCTTGAAGATTTAGGTTGCGAGATTTTGCATCTGGATATAATGGATGGGCACTTTGTTCCCAACATTTCCTTTGGTATTCCAGTTGTTAAGAGTATAAGAAATAAAACGAAGATGATACTTGATGTCCATTTGATGATAGAAAATCCGGAATTATACGTGGAAAAATTTATTGATGCTGGGGCAGATATGATTTCAATCCATCAGGAGGTTGGGTATCATAAAGATAGATTGCTTAATAGGATAAAGGATAGGGGAAAATTGTGTGGGATCGTGCTGAATCCTGCAACATCTCTTTGTGAGATTGAAAATATACTTCATTTTGTGGATTTTATACTTTTGATGTCTGTTAATCCGGGATTTGGGGGACAGACCTTCATACCATATGTAAAGGATAAGGTTAAAAATCTGGATGAAATTAGAAGGGAAAAGAATTTTGATTTTTTGATAGAGATTGATGGTGGGGTAAATGAAGAGAACATACCGGAATTATTGAGTCTTGGTGTTGACATATTTGTTGCTGGAAGTGCAGTTTTTAAGGGAAATATAAAGGAAAATTATTTAAATTTAAAAAGATTAATTGAAAATGGGAGGAATTTTTAAAGTGTATAAAAAAGTGTCTGTTTTTCTAATATCCTTAATTTTTATTTTTTTATTGACTTCTTGTGGTGGAGGAAAAAAGGCAAAACTTGTTGAAAATGCTAAAATTCCTGATAAAGAGTTGTTTCATACGGGAATGGATTTTTTTAATAAGGGTGATTACGAGAAGGCGAGACTTACTTTCCAAACTTTGATGAATACCTACGATGATTCACCATACCTTGAAAATGCTAAATTTTACATTGCCCTTTCATATTATAAACAGGGGGGAATTGATAATTTGCTTCTGGCTGAAAATGGTTTTAAGGATTTCAAGATGTTTTTCCCCACTTCTCAGTATACAGATGATGCTCAGGCTTATATTGTGGACATTAATATGAGACTCATGAGGGGACCCACAAGGGATCTTACATATACCAAAAAAGCTAAAAAGGAACTTGAGGTATTTTTTAAAGAGTTTCCCGATTCCCCTTTGAGGAAGGATATGGAAAGACGCCTTGTCTATGTTGATAATATTCTTGCAAAGAGTGACTTTGAAAAGGGAAAATTCTATTATAAGAGAAAGAAATATAAGGCCGCTGCCCATAGGTTTTTGGGTTGTGTAAAAAACTACAAAACATTTTTTTATAGAGATGAGGCACTTTTTTATCTTGCGAGATCCCTTGAAAAAATAAGAAGGTATAATGATAGTGCCATCTATTATGCAGAAATTGTAAGAGGATATCCCTTTTCAAAGTATTTTGATGCTGCAAAGGAAAGTTTAAATAAACTTGAAAAACCCATACCTCCTGTAAGTGAGAAGGAAGCTAAGATAAACCTAAGGTATTATAAGATGAAGGAAAAGGAACCCAATTTCCTTATTAAACCCTTTAAAAGTTTTTTTGGAATCTTTCATCATAAACCAAAGCCGTGGGAAGTTAAACCTACAACTGTTAAAAATAAATAGTTGTAATATTTTGGCTAATGTGTTTAAATTATAGATGAAGAAACATAATGGGAGGCGTTGATGGCCTTTAAAGTTTTGGTCGCTGATGATAGTATAACCATTCATAAGTTGGTCTCTCTCGCTCTAAAAGAAGAGGATGTGGAAATTTATACGGTTTCAAATGGATTTGATGCCATTGAGAAAATAAAGGAAATCAGGCCTGATGTGGTTTTAGCAGATATTTTTATGCCCAGGAAAACTGGTTATGAAGTTTGTAGTTTTGTAAAATCTGATCCAGAACTTTCATATATACCGGTGATTTTGATGGTGGGGACCTTTGAACCCTTTGATGAAGATGAGGCTAAAAATTCGGGTTATGATGGAGTACTTGTAAAGCCCTTTGAAACGGAGCAACTTTTACAGATTGTTCGCTCATCTATTCAAAAATCACTAAGTAATAGAAATAAGGGTGATGACTCCCATAATGAATACCTGGAAACATCTCTGGATGAAACCATGGCGGTGGATGAAATATATGAAGAAGAAAATGTTGAGGATGTGAAAAAAGAGATCCCTGAACTTGAAACCCACGTGAAAACTGTTAAGGCAAAGATTGGGGAACCTGAATTAAGGAGTATGGAAAGTGTTATTGCTGAACATTCCTCACAGAGTATTTCCACCGATGACTTTGCTCCGCCTCCCACAGGGGAACTTGACATCCTTGATATACCTGTTATAGAAATTGGAAAGGAAAGTTTTGATGGGGATGAGGATATATTGGGAGTTAGAGAAGAAATAGGTCTTGTAGGGAAAACGCAGGAAGAACCTGTTTCTTCAGAAGATGAAATTTTTGTTGGAGAGATCGAGGAGAAAGGGAAAGAGCAGGAAGAGGAATTGGTGGAAGTTTATGAGGAAGGGAATGAAGAGGGGAAAGAGGTTATTTTGTCAAGAGAGATGGATCTTTCTGAAAAAAGAAATGATGTTACTACGGAAAATATTGAGGAAGAGGAAGTGGTTCAAGGGGCTAAAAGTGTTCTGGCTAAAGAGGTTGGTGGGGTAAATTTGGATGATAAAATTATTGAAGCTATAGCAGAAAAAGTTGTTGAAAAAATATCTCTGGATGTAGTGGAAAAAATAGCCTGGGAAGTTGTCCCTGAACTTGCTGAACTTCTTATAAAGAAAAATATTGAGAATTCTGGAAAGTAAAGTACTTTCTTCTCATCAAATCGAATATTTCCCATGAATGAAAAAGATTTTTTAGGTAAAAGTTTCCTCCTTGCAGATGGTTCATTTTTATCCATATTGGGCAATGTAAAGTATTTGAGAGATTACCCCTTTGATTTTGAGAATATTTTTAATCCCCATGTGGTTCGTGAGGTCCATGTTAAGTTTTTAGAGGCTGGAGTTAATGTTTTAAGGACAAACACCTTTAATTCAAATCCTCTTCGATTAAGGGAATTCAATGAAGAAAATCTTTTTGAAAAGATAATTTTAAGGGGAATTGAAATTTCAAAAGAAGTTTCCAGAGAGTATGGGGAAGTCTTTATAGCCGGTAGAATTGGATCATTAGGTAAAAACATTGATATTTACAGAAGGGAAGTTTTAAAGGATTCCTTCAGGTATCAAATTGAAACCTTCTTAAGAGGTGGGGTCGATTTTTTTATTTTTGAAACCATAACTTCGATTTATGAAGGAGAGATAATTCTTGAGGTTTTAAAGGAATTTTCATATTTTCCTGTCATTTTTTCTTTTACCTATCCATTAGAAGGTGAGACCCTCCTTTTATGTGGAAGTAGTCCTATGGATGTGGTTAGGATATTTGGAGGTGATGTGGATGTTTTAGGTGTTAACTGTATAAATGATATTTCTAAGATGGATTTTATCTTGGAATCCTATGAGATGGGTGGTGATTATTCCTTTGCTGCATTTCCAAATGGCGGAATACCAGATGTTAAAGATGGGAGTATAAAGTATCATCTTGATAATAAGGATTTTTTAAATTTTTCAAAGAAATGGATTGAGAGAGAGATCGTGATCATTGGAGGATGCTGTGGTGTCTCTCCTGAGCATATAAAAGAAGTAAATAAAAGTTTTTCAAAATACTAAAGCGATTATTTTTGGAGAAGGGTTTTTTTAAGAAGGAAATGAGAAAAAATTAAGAAATAAAACCAGAATTTTCCCTGCAAAACAAATGTTCCGGCAGTGTAAAAATTTTCTGTTTAGTAAATAAGATTTTTTTAAATAAATTAATAGAAAAGAGGCTTTTCAATTTTACCTGACACTAAGTTTTTTAATTTTTCTTTCCTATAAACCAAACCCATGTTGGGGATTGTGTGGGGGGATTTCTGCCTGACACATCTTACTTTTATTCCAAACTTCCAAACTTGCCTGACACCTTTTCGCAAGTTTGTCCACATTTCCCATTTTTTCCTCCCTTAAATGCTCTCTAAAAGATTAATAG
>JAMOQF010000132.1 GCA_027064125.1 Acidobacteriota bacterium | reverse complement strand
TTGTTGATGCACAAAGTGAACCTTTGGTGTTCAAAAATGGCTTCCTTCTTTCAAAAAACTATTTACCAATTGCAAAGAAGTTTTTGTGAATTGGTACCGAAAAAGGGCTTACGAAAAGATTTCTGAAAGAGTTAAATGGTATGCTAAGAAGAGAGGGTTTAAATACAACAGAGTCAACATAACCAACGCACAAAAAAGATGGGGATCCTGTTCAGCTAAAGGAAACTTGAACTTTTCATGGAGACTGGTCATGGCACCTTTGTGTGTTATAGATTATGTTGTGGTTCATAACCTTGTTCATCTTGAAGAAATGAATCATTCAAAGTCATTTTGGAATAAAGTTAAGATGGTTATGCCAGATTATGAGAAACACAAAAATTGGTTAAAGAAGAATGGTCATTTATTGAGGATTTTATTTTACCTTTGACACCATAATTTCATATTTTGTTTTTAAGAAAAAGAAAAGGATGTTGATGAAATTACACCTTAATTTATGAAACTTTATCTTTTTGTGTTATTTTTTTAAAAAAAATATATTGACTTTATAATTAAAATAAGTTAACGTAATACATCTTAAACAAAAGGAGGCAGCGATGAATATTGCTGAAGTTTTAAGGTCAATAGAATTTGATTTAGTTGAATATATTCAACAAAAAGTAAAAGTGGATTTTGATAATTTTCTTCAAATGCCAATTTCTTTTGTATTCCAAGATAAAAAATATGTAGTGGAGAAAACCATGGGACGTTTTAAGATAAGGAGGGACCACCCTCCGAATGGATATCTGGTATGGGCAGAACAAAATATTTTTTTCTTATATTTTCATTATCATAATTTCAATCCAAAAGTTTTTATTAATCAAGGTAGTTGGGTATTAAGTTTTCGCATATTGAAAGATAAAGAATTGAAGAGGTCTTTAGTGGAGGAAAGAAAAATGTTAGTAAATATGTATTTAAAAAGGGTAGTTGATTTTCATGGCCATCTTTGTCCAGATTTGGCCATAGGGGTGAGGGTTTGTGAGCTTATTAAGGAATTAACGCCATTAAAAAGCATAGAACCTGCTTCCATCTCTATTATTGCAGAGAATTCTACTTCAGCCATTGATGCTATTCAAATACTTCTGGGAACCACTTTAGGAAATCAGCGTTTATACATAGCTGATTTAGGCAAGCATAATTACACTGTTGTATTCCCCACTCATAAAATGGGAATAAAGATCAGTTTAAAACCACTAAATTTTAAAAATGAAGACCAGTTCAGTATGCTTGAAGAAAAACTTTCTAAAAATGAAATTGTTTTTGAAGAGGTGGTGATGTTTCAAAGGTTATTGGATGAGCGTATAAAACATATCTTTAACACACCACTTAACGAACTCTTTAAAGTAAAAGATATAGAAATAAATAAACATTTTATTGAATTTCCTAGTTTATATGTGAAATGTGCAAAATGTGGCGAACAAGTCCTAAAAACACATGTGGTAACCTATAATCAGGAAAATTATTGTATGAGTTGTTTAAAAAAAATTGATAATAATAAAATAACAATCCAGTAGGATTCATTATACGCACGCACATGTAAGTCGACGCATTGAAAAGGTGTCAGCCAAATAACGGTTACTTTATGGGCATTTCAATTAAGGGACTAAAAAATCAGATCACTGTTCACTCCTGCTGCTCTTACAATTCAAGTTGTTTTAATTTTTCCTCGAATTCAGACAAAGAATTTGCCCTAATGGCCAGTTTATGCAGGATTTTTAAAAGCTCTCTGTTGACGATCCCCTTTATCTTAACAGACAATTCTGGCTTAATGAGGCCAAACTTCTCTATTAAGGCCTCGAGAACCATTTCTTGGGCTTCTAAGAGCATGCCTTTAATCATCCCTTGCTTTTCTCCTTCCAT
>JAMOQF010000131.1 GCA_027064125.1 Acidobacteriota bacterium | reverse complement strand
AACCTTTAATAAATAGCCATTGTCCTGGGATGTCAATTCAACTATTATTTTAGTAGCCCCTGCCTGATATGCATTAAAAAACAGATTTTCCAATATCTGATTTAATAAATCAGGATCTATTTTAATAATGGCCTGCTTTAAAGGGGTAAAAAAAGTAATGTTAACTTGAGGTATTACCTGTTGAAATTTATTTACACTCTCTTTTAGAAAAAAGACAAAGTCAATGGGCTCAAGATTTAATTTTAAGGGATGAAATATGTTAAGACGTTTAATTATCCTTTCAGCACGTATCTTTGCCTGCTCTAAAGAAGGTGATAAGAGTTCTTCTACAAATGATTGAACGTCATCTTGTGCCTTGGCCCTCTGATAATTTTTTTCTAAAAGATTTAGGAGTTGAGCAAGATTTTTAGCATCATGGAGAATAAAGGCCGCTGCTTGGGAAAAAATCATCAATTTTTGTCTTTGTTCTTGTTTTTCTTTTTCCTGAAAATAATGAATGAGAAAGCCCATTGTGCTTGCCCAAAATTGTATAAGCTCTTTTTGTTCCATGGTAAATTTTTTTATTGGGTTAATATAAAGATAACCCATTACATTTGTCTCTGCCTGCAATGGAATAGCATCTATAGGTATATTTTTTAAAACTTCTGGCACATCTGCATTTAATGGAAATTTTGTTTCAAGGATGTATTGTCCTTCATTGTAAACGTATAATCCTACAAAACTTACAGGTAGTTTTTCGTATATGTGGAGAATAAATTCTTTTTGCCAATTATGTTTATTAATTACACTTAGGAAGAATTTGACCTCAAGTGCATAGTCCTGTGTAGGTAAATAAAAATGGTGGTAAATCTTTTGTTTTATATTTTTTAAATATTTGGGTGGAAAGATAAAAATACATACCAAAATAAAGAAAAGAAAAAAAAGAAAGATTTCAATATATGGTATTTTAAGAGGAAAATATAAGCGAGTAAAAATATCTACACCAATAATAATCATTAGACCTATTAAAAATGCAATGGTAAATGTAAATCTAATTACAACAAATGGTGATGGATGAAAATTGATATTAAAAAAAGCGCCTTTTTTTAGTAAGAAATAACCAGATAGAGTGCACAGAAGGATAAAAGAAATAAGGAGATGGGAAATAAAGATAGGCACTTTATCAATTGTTATACCTTGATGATAAATTAAAAAAATAAAGGCCATCCAGGCAAAACATGTTCCTAAAAAAAATATTTTTTCTTGAACAGAAAAATAATAGTTCCGTAATATTTCTTCTAAGCTAATAAGAAATAGGGTGGTAATTGCAAGAACGAAAATTGAGGTGACAGTGTTCCAACGAAGGGTCAAAAATATCTTCTGAGCTTCAATACTAATTTGCGTTTGAAAAGGAAAACATAGAAGTAAAGGCACACCAAAGATAGCGGTAAGTAAAGATAGGATTAGAGACAAACGATAATGGATTTTTTTTAGGAGAAAAATATTGAATAAAATTAAGGTGATAAAGCTGCTTATAATAAAAAAAAGTCCTAACTTTATACACAAAGAGGAATTTTGTGTAAAACAAAAGCTTCCTAGACAGAGCAGGAATATATACCCGGCAAATAATAATCTCTGTATTTTTAAGCCTCTACCTAAAATCAGAAAAAATAGAGGTAAAAGCAAAAAGATTAAAATCTTTACAGTTATATCCATAGAAAACAAAACCTGGAAATGTTGAACGTTGAACCTAGAACATTGAACTTAGAACATTAAATTAAAATTGTTAAATCAAGTGCTAAAAACTTGCAACTAAGAAATTAGCCTTGATAAATCCTTTAAAACAGACGTCTTGTGACGTCAGTTAAACCTCTGCCTTTTGCTTATCTCCATATTTTTGCTTGAACTTGCCAAAAAAAAACATTAGGTTATTATTGTTTAATAAGTTTTTTCTCTCTTTGAAAATTTT
>JAMOQF010000130.1 GCA_027064125.1 Acidobacteriota bacterium | reverse complement strand
CCTTGTTTGTTTATGCTCCATAAGGCATTTTCCCCTTTCTTCCAATAAAATTTTTTCTATCAAGTTTTTGAAAAGTTCCAAAACCCAGGTAAAAATTAAATCACTCATTGGTGTAACTTCCTTCGGGAATTTTCAATAAAGGTTAATTTTACCCCCTTTATTCCCAAAGGAAGTCTTTCCTTTTTGACACAATTGGTTTTGCACTGCCGAAAAAGTTTTTTCTAATCCTCTGTCTTGAGTTTAGGAGTTAGATTTTTACCAGTTTTTTCTTTTGTTTGCTCAATCTCACCGAATGGTGTCAGGTAAAAAAACAATAATATAAAACAGAAAAAAGTGTCAGGCTATACTCAGTTCTCAGTTGTTTGGTTGGTGCTGGACAAAAAAGACAAAGAAAAACACAAGTCCAATAAGTCTTTCATTTATAAGTCCGTGGGAAGTTAGAGATGGGGTAGAAAATGTCAGTTTTTATTCGAAAGAAACCAGATCTCAGGCAATCTTGAAAAAAGACATGGTTTATTGAGAAACCGTATATGATGTTGAAGTAATGGAGATTTGTGTAGTGAAAAAGTTAATGTTACCAATAAAAAATTCTTGTAAAAATTTTTTAAAATTTGTATAATATACACGTTATGAAAATCTTTTTATTTCTTCTTAAAAGGAGAACTTCTCTTTTTGCCCTTTTTAATTGGTGAACTTTTTTACTTGCTTTTTGTGTCTTCAATTAATTAATTTTTAAAAGACTCAATATTGGGGGTGATAATGGATACACTTTCAAAAAAGAAGGTTAAATACATAACTTCAATTGACGATTTAAAAGCTTTGACGGAAGAGGAGAGAAGAGAACTAAAAAAAGTTGTAAAGAATTTTGGATTTAGGGTTACCAATTACTATTTATCTCTGATAGATTGGAATGACCCTGAAGATGAGATAAAAAGACTTATTATTCCCTCTGTTGAGGAACTTGAACCATGGGGAGAAAAGGACCCTTCCTATGAGAAACACTATACGGTAGCGCCAGGGCTACAACACAAATATACCCAGACAGCGCTATTTTTAGTGGGTCCCACCTGCTTTGGTTATTGTAGATTTTGTTTTAGAAAAAGGCTTTTTATGGAAGATAGTAATGAGATACTTTTTGATTACAAGCCAGCAATTGAATATATTAAAGAGCATGAAGAGATCCACAATGTGCTCTTAACTGGTGGAGATCCCCTTATTCTATCTACAGAAAGGTTAAAGGATATTTTGCTTTCTCTTTCGGAGATAGATCATCTTATTAATTTAAGAATTGGCACCAAGGCACTTGCCTTTAATCCTTATAGGATAATTTATGATGAAGAACTTTTGGAATTGTTTAAAAATATTAATAAAACAGGAAGGAGGCTTTATATCATTTCCCAGTTTGATCATCCAAGGGAAGTTAACAACATCTCCCGTAGGGCTATAAATAAATTGCTTTCTGCTGGATGTGTTATCCTTGCTCAAATGCCACTTTTAAAAGGTATTAATGATTCTCCGTTTACCCTTTCAGAATTGTGGAATTCTCTTACAAATGCGGGAGTTAACACATATTATCTTTTTCAATGTAGACCAACAGTTGGAAATAAACCCTATGCAGTGCCCATTGAGAGGGGATTTAAAATATATGAGCAGGCTAAAATGAATTGTTCAGGTATTGCAAAGAGAATAAGATATGTTATGTCCCATGCAACGGGGAAAATTGAAATTGCAGGTATGACTGAAAAACATATGATATTTAAATATCATCAGAGTGCAGATCCTGAAAATATCGGAAAGACAATGATTTTTAAAAGAAACCCGGATGCTTATTGGCTCGATGATTACAAGGAGTTGGTGGATTCTTACAAAATAGAAAATCCCTTTATATAATTTTTCTAAATCTCATGGCTATAAATCCGCCCCTGTCATGTCCCTTTTGGACAGGTGGGATTGTTTTTTCTTCTAAATTTTCAAAGATGGTTTGAAAACTTGCCTCAAATTTAAATCCCACTTTTTCCACCATTTCAATTACTTCTTTGCTTGAAAATAAATTGGCAAATTTGAGAAAGTTATTTTCTTCTTTTCTACTTAAGATATCTTTTCCATATTCGCTGTCTCTGTTTAAAAATGCAATTATAAAATAGGAGTCGTTTTTCAAAACCCTGTGTGCTTCCCTTAAGAATTCTTGCACTTCCTTCATGAAACAAATTGTGGTAATGGAGAATAGGAAAAAAAATGTATCCCTTTTGAAGGGAAGTCTCTTGCCATCTGCCACCACATAGTATTTAAATCTTCCTCTAAATTCTTCATAGAACTTCAAATTTAAGTCAATTCCCACATCAATCTTAAAAAATGAGGTAAATCTTCCTGATCCACATCCAACCTCCAATGAATTTCTCACTGGAAGGGGATATAGAACTTCCTTTATTGCCATTAGTTCGCTTATGTAAATGTTTTTATACTTTTGATACCAAAAATCATATTCTTTTATTTTTTCAATAAAGATTTTTTCATTCATAAAACTCTACAGGTATTCTCCTTAAGTGGTTTTTCTCATATTTATAACCTATTATTTCAATTCCAGCAGAAAAAAGTTCCTTTATTTTACTTTTTACTTCTTTTTTTCTTAAATTTATTGAATTTATATCCTTTGTGGTGGATATTAACAAAATTGTTATACAATTTCCAGATTTTTCAATTTTTTTTAATTTATCCATTTCCTTTAGGGAAATTTTTTCTTCTTTTTGGTTTGTATCTCCAAGCAGGTAAATTTTTAAAAGCACCTTTAAACCATTACCTATTAGTTTTAAATCAAAGTTTACCCCTTCTATATTTTCATCTTTTTTCTCAACTCTAAAGTCTCTAAATTCAAAGATTTTTTCTTTTTCAAGTTCTTTTTCAAAAAAATTTTTTATTTCTTCCTTCATCCCGCATAAACTCTGTAGTCAATTTCCTGAAAAATTGTATCTTTGTTTTCGATATCTTTTAAATAATTTTCATCTAAATTTCCACTTAAAATCATTTCGTAGAGTTTATTAAATCTGTGTATGTGATCCTTAAATCTTTTGGTAGCATAGGGTACAGTGGTTCCTGTTGTCATAATAAAGGCCCAATCACTGCTTTCTGCAAGTAAAAGTTCCCTTGCACATTGGTTGAGAAATCTTTTTAAGAGGCCTTTAGCCTCCGGAAATTTTTTTGCAAGTTCAACCATTCTATCCTCTGCCATATGTTGATGTCGATATATCCAGTCGTTTTTCCCGTTTAACCAGACAAAATTATATCCATCTGCTCCCCAACTTGAAGGGTTTGGTTTCTGCTCTTCAATTTTTTCATGAAACATTTCTATATATTCAGGTGGTGAGATGGTTTCTATTATATCCTGATCATAGTGTATCTTTCTCAACAAATATTCAAGGAACATGGGACCTTCAAACCACCAGTGTCCAAAGAGTTCTGCATCAAAGGGAATTGTTATAATGGGTGGGATATCCATGAAGTTGTTTAAATGATGTACTTGATTTATCCTTTTTCCCAGGAAATCTCCCGCGTGAATTGCTGCCTTTTCAAGTCCAATTTGTGGGATGTATGGTTTTTTTGCGCCTAAATCTACTTTGCCTGTAATTCTATAATATTTTATTCCCACATTTCTTCTTACCCCATCACTGTGGAGATAGGGCTTTATATATTCATAATCAGCATCATAACCGAGATCTCTATAAAATTCTCTATAATAATAATCTCCAGGATACCCCCTCTGTGAACTCCACACCTCCTCACTACTTTCTCCATCCCTTCCGAAGGCGTATACATTTTCTTTTACCTTAACAGGTGCGAAGACCCCATATTTGGGATGTGGCTTTCCAAAAAGGATTCCATGTGTATCTAAAAAGAAAAAATTTAGATTTTCTCTACTTAATATATTTTCAATTTCTCCATCATATCCACACTCTGCAAGCCATATTCCCCTTGGGTATCTTCCAAAATGTTTTTTATAATTTTCTTTTCCAACTTTTATCTGGGCGTACTTTGCTTCCTGGGAATTTATAAGTGGTAAAAAACCATGAGTTGCATTACAGGTTATTATTTCAAGAACGCCATTTTCCTGAAGATATTTAAATCCATTTAAAATGTTTCCCCCATACACATTTTTAAAAATTTCCAGGGCATTTTTAAAGTGATTTCTATACATTATGGCAGTATCGTAAAAGTCAGGGTTATTTTTATTCCTTATAACCTCTTTTTCAGAGAGTTCCACAAGTTTTTCAATGTGTTTTATGTATCTACTTTGTAAAAGGGGATCCACAAGCATTTCAGATAGAGGAGGTGTAATACTCATGGTTATTTTAAATTTTACCCCATCCCTTAAAAGTGCTGTGAATCTGTCAAGGAGTGGAATGTATGTTTCACTTATTGCTTCAAATAGCCAATCCTCTTCAAGGAAATCCTCATATTCTGGATGTCTCACAAAGGGGAGATGAGCATGTAAAACTATATTTAAAAAACCTTTTGTCATAATTTGCTCCCTCTATTTTTTCATATTTGATGATGAAGAACTTTGAATGGGAAGAGTGAAATCATATCCTTTGGTCTTCAGGATTTCTTCTAATTTTTCCACGTCAATATTTTCTCCACTTAATATTATGGAATGAAGTTCTTGGGGGAAATAGACCTTTAAGATGTATTCAATGAAAAAGGAAAGGGGAATTGTTAAATTTAATTGTCTTAGAATTAGTTTCAACCACAGTGGAAGATATCTCAATAGTATTTCTGGTACCTTAAAAAGTGGTTCATCCCATGGGTAATTTTTTAATTTTTCCAGAAAATCCCAATTTATGGGAAGTGCTCCAGAGATTGTGAAAAGTTCAAAGAAATTTAAATTTTCTCTGGAAAAAATTTTGTGTTCGTCTGTTTTCCAATATATGCAATCTCTCGGGGTCTCAATTGTTTTTGACCTTAAGAGTTGAATTTCTTCTCCATTTTCCCTTTTTACAACAAGTGTTGCCCTATATTTTTTATCAGGTGTAGTATGTACCCACCAACTTGTTGCATTTCCAACATTTATGTTTATGGTAATATTATCTGTTAGATTGTGCATTTTTAAAATTAACTTATTTCCCATGTCATTGAAATACTTTGAAATTGTATCTATGTCGAGTTCCCAATACACGAATATTCTATAGGGATCCTGATATAAAATTCTCAGGTAGTTTTTATTGTAATAATCGGGGATTTCTTCTCCCCAATCTATGAAAATTTCGCTTTTTTCAGATTCTATGGGAAATTTTTTTCCCTCGAGTTCTTTTATTTCTTCAACATTTTCAGTTTTTGTAAATTTTATCCAGGATGAAAAGAAGTTATCCATTCAATTCCCCCCAAAAAAAATAAGGACTTCCCAATATGGGAAGTCCACTATTATAGAAAATTAAAATTTATTTTACCATATCTTTTTCTCTATCAAGAGAGATTTTATGAAAGATAGGTTTTATTGTTTCTTCTACTACATTTCTTGTATTAAATGTCCCAAGTTTTTCAAAGAGAAAGTGGAATTTATCATAAAGAGATCTCATAATGGGTTTTTTAACATCATCTGGAAGATCCCAGAATTTTTTCTTAAAAGGTCCAAATCCCTTTTTTCTTGTTTTGTAAATAAATTGTTCATCTGTTTGACCTTCCTTTTTATCACCTATAAATTTTGTCCTTAATAGGTTGTATATTTCATCTTTGAATTCTGATGGGAATGCAGGATGATCATATATTATGTTTTGAAAACCGGTGGCAAGGTGTATTTCAAGTGTTTTAACTTCAGGGAATTTATGAAATAACTCATCAGGTAAAGTGGATGCACCATGCTGCACTACACCACCAATTCCATATTCCTTTTTGGCAATTTCACCAAGAGTTTCAAGTACACTAAAGTCAAGTTTAACCTTTGCTATTGTACCATCTGGTAGTGGGACTCCTCCATGAGCTGTTCCGGTTTGTACACTTATTTTACTAATTCCTGTGTAATCACCTTCTTTTTTAAGTACCCTCAGGTATCCATCCATGAAACCCCTTAGTTCTTCAGGGGTACTATTTTTTCCTCCGACTTCACCGATTTCACCACCAACGCTTACGGTGATTCCCTCTGGTTCAAGATCCCTTATGTGTTTTGTAAAGAGAGCACATATTTCGTAATTTAGTCTCTGTTGTTCATCTATGGTGTCATAACTTAAATCCACGAGTGTGGATGTATCAACATCGATGTTATAAAAACCAGAGTCAATGGCATCTTTAATTAAAACCTTTATAGCCTCTATTTCAAGATTTTCATTTTCTTTAAAGATTTTTGCCTTTACCTGGAAATGATCTCCCTGTATAAATACAGGTCCTTTGTAACCTTTTTTGATTGCGGCCGCTAAGATTGCCACAGAGTATTCTGATGGCCATTGATTTGTATAACCTATTTCAGATCTTGCAATTTCAAATATGAAAGGACCAACATTTTCTTTGAGAACAACTTCGAAAATTTGTTGGGCAACATCATAGGTCATGCCTCTAATATTTATTGCAGGAACGGTAAATCCAGTATATTTGCCTTTTCCAATTGCCATATATAGGTCGTGGATTGATGAAGGATAAATTCCAAGAAGTGGTGCTGCTGTTCTTATCAGGTATCTACAGTTTGCAGAAATTTCCACATCTCCATTGAAAACTGCATTATAGATTAACCTGTCTATTAACTCATATCTTAACTTTTCCTCAGAAATTATTCTGGATGTACCACCTTCATTGTATTCAACTATTTCTTTTAAAGAGTTTTTAAATTCATCTAAATTTAAATATAACATATATCCTCTCCTAAAATAAATTTAGTTGAATTTTAACTTTTTAAAAGATTTTTTTCAAGGGAAAAGTGCCTGCCACATTTTTTTGTGGCAGACATCTATTGATTATTGGAAATTTTTATATGGAAGATTACTTTTGCTACTGCTAATTTTACTCATTGCCTGAAGATATAAAATTCTTCCAAAGGTTTCAATGTCATTTTCATCTATTTTTCCATCTCCATCCATATCAAGTGTATCAGAAGTTTCTCCAAAGTGGGAAAGTAAAATCCCGAGATCCATTGAATCTATATTCCCATCCTGGTTGAAATCACATGAAAAATTTCCATTTATAGTTATCTGTACTGGATAACTTTCTCCATAGATTACATAATTTGGGGAGTAGGCTGCGACTTTTACAAAAAAGGAATTAATTAGTTCATCGGGAACAAGTCCATAGTTATTTTTTTCAATGTCCTCTGCCATTTCCTTAAAATTGGAACCATCGTAAGATATTAGAATTTTGTATTTTAAATTGTATCCGTCATCCCAGTTTGAAATATTGTATTTCAATTTTATGGGAAGTGAAAGTATATTTGAGGATGAGGGATTTGTTATTTCCACTTGAGGTGTTTCATAGGTGTGGGTGTGTTCATTAATTGAACAACCTTCAACATAGTTTCCATTAAAAGTTCCTCTAACAGTTGCATATTCCTCCCATAAACCAGAATCCATTGATTGATCTACATCTTTAAATCTTGTTATATCCAGAGAGATTTTGGGATTATCGCATTCCAGGTGCCAATCTGTGGCTACAATATTTCCGTTTTTGTCTAAAAAGTATCTTGTCCTTTTAACATTAAAATTTGTTGTGAAAAAGGTTTGACTGTCATTTATATATCCTGTCATTGGAGTAAAACCTTCATTTCCATAATTTATTTTGTTGTTGAAGTCAAAAATGTTCCAGAAGCTGATATCCACTCCATTATTTAACTTTATTGTCCACCACTCATATGTAAAATTCCACATGAAATCGCCAAATACGTGTTCCATCCAGCCATTTCCACTTACGTGATATGTGTTTCCATTAAGTGTTAAAGTTCCATTCCCAGTAAGTCCCGTAAGAGAATAGTAATGGGCATATTGATTGTCTCCTATTGGTAGGTAGCCATCTCCTCCATCGAGAAGTGGCCTTTTCGTTGTGTCAATGTCAATTGATATGTTTGCATTATTAAAATTCATATAGAGTTTATATTGAAAGGGTATAAGGTTTCCACTTCCATCTGTTTTTGTGAATAGTTTTAGTTCATTTGTGTCGATTCTCAGATGGTCAAAACTTATGGAATCCCATGATGTTACTGTTGCACTATTTTCAAAGGAAAAATAATTTGAACTTTCAGTGTCAAGTACATCCATAAAGAAGCTGAAACTGTTAAACACACAGAATATAACTGGAAAATGCTTTCCGGAATCGGTGTAGAAGTCAAACCATCCATACCAGTATTCATTCATATAGGGAGTGTAGTTGCCCTTTAAATGGTATGCCTCATCCTTTGGGAAGGATAGGTCTGAACCTTCTGGATTATAAGGATATTGTTTCCAGGATTGGGGGAATATGTAAATAGTTAATGTGAAGGAAATTAATAATAAAAGCAGAGATCTTTTTGTCATTTCTTACCTCCTATGAAAAATGACACATATTATAGATAAAAAAGAATTTAAAAGGTTCAAATTTGATTTTAAAATTTGAGGAAAATTTTTTCCCTTTTTATGTTAAAGTAATTCACCAAATTGTTGTCTACTTTACCTATAAAAAATAGGGGATTTGTTGTTCCCTTTAGCAGTAATTTGAGAATAAATTTATCACCTTCATCCACCACATGGAACTTTTTTAAAAGCGGTTTTATATCTGTATTTTTGCCTTTTTTTTCAATTGTTATTTCCTTTTTGCTAAATATCTTTTTAAAAATGTCTGGGATATCCTTAAATTCTAAGTTGGAACCATTTTGGGACTTAAAAATATCAAAGTTTTTTTTGGATATGACGCAATTGTATAAAATTTCATCCACACACTTTTCAATTTTCTTTCCATGTTGAATTTTTTCAATCCTGTAAAATTCAATTCCCGGAATTGAAACAGAGTTTAATTTACTTAAAAATTTTGAATCAATTTTTTCGCTGATTATCTCCACAATTTCCATTTCACTTTCATATCCAACGCTTAGAGCAGGGGAAAAAGATATGTCCTCTTTTTTATGAAATCCTTCTGTGTATTTAAGTTTTACTTTACTTCTTCTTAAAATTCTTCTTAAAGTTTTTGTGGTTTCAAGATGTGATAAAAATTTGGCCATGCCCTTTTTTTTATAAAATATCCAGTACTTTTCAAAGTGAAGATCTTCTTCATTCTCTTTTTTTATTTGATTAAGTAGTTTTGAAGCACTCTGGATATTATCCAGTTCCTCTTTTTTCATCTTTTTTAAATTGCAATTTAATCCGCAGTTAAAACACTTTGTGGAAAGATTCTCATTTACTCCACATGGTGGTGTAATTTTTCCCATAGAGGCTTTTTTAAATTCTTCTTTTAAAAAATCATTTTTTATTCCCATATCAACGTTTTCCCAGGGCAGGGAAGAGTTAATTGGAAATTCTTTCAAATATTTTTCAGGGTCTATTTCACATTCTTTAAAGGAATCTAACCATATTTTAAGATTTTTAAATTCATTCCATCCATCAAATCTTGCCCCATTTCTCCATGCCCTTTCAATTACATTGGACAAAGTTCTGTCCCCTCTGCTTAAGATTGTTTCAAGATAGGAGAGGGAGTAGTCGTGGTATTTCACAGTTACATTTCTATCTTTTATACCCTTTTTAATTATTAATATTTTTTTTTCAATCGATTCCCTATCATCAAATTTTGACCATTGAAAAGGGGTTCCTGGTTTTGGAATAAAAATTGATATACTTAAATTTATTTTAAACTTCTTTTTTCTCTTCTTATAATCAGGTTCACTTCTTATGGTTTTCAGAATTTTGTTTATTAATTTTGGAATTTCTTCCACATCTTCCATTTCTTCAAATGGTAGTCCCACCATAAAGTAAAGTTTAATCAGGTCCCAACCTGCCCTATAGGCTAAAAGTATGCTTTCAATGATTTCTTTTTCCGATAGATTTTTATTTATAATATTTCTTAGCCTCTGACTACCTGCTTCCGGGGCTATTGTAAAACCAGATTTTCTTATGGTAGAAATGAGTTCAAGCATTTCTTTGTTGAGTTTTTCAACTCTTATGGATGAAAATGAAATGCCTATATTTTTTTTACCATATTTTTTAACTAAATATTCTATAAGTATATTTATTTCTGGAAAACTTCCAATGGAAAGGGAGTTTAAACTAATTTCTTCATATCCAGTTTCTTCGAGTTTTTCTTCAATATGTTCAACGATGTCTTTTATTTTTCTTTCCCTCAATGGCCTATAGTAGTTTCCAGCACTGCAAAATCTACATCCTTGCATACATCCACGGGAGAGTTCCACGGTAAGTCTGTCATGAACAATATTTGAAGAAGG
>JAMOQF010000129.1 GCA_027064125.1 Acidobacteriota bacterium | reverse complement strand
TAAGGCTCTTTGATATCTCCTTTTAGAAGTAAAAAGGCAAGTAGCAGAAGAAAACCTTAAATTTCTTGAGGAAAGTCTTGAATTTTTTTCTTTAAAAAACAGACACAAAACTTTTCAGCACTTTCCTCGTTTTGAAAAAAACCTCTAACTTTTATGTAGAGAGTTAAAAAAAACTCTGTTTAGTAAATAAGATTTATAAAAAAGAGGTTTTTCAATTTTTCTTTGTTTTTTCTTCAAGGTTTGGATCTGTCACCATTTGTCTCCTTTGTCCACATTCCTTCAATTAAAGCCCTCCAGAAAACTTATAAAAGGGTAAAAGGGGCACACACAATCATTAATTCTCCTAAAAACTCATAGATGGGAAAAAGTTTTTACTCAAATCCTTGATTTCTGCCAGAAGATTGCTAACACTGAGTGAATTTAATTTGTTACCTTATTTATCTTCCCCAATGCCCTTCAGAAAGTTTATAGGATAAAAAAGGGAATTTATTTAATCGCTATTTTTTGCCAAAAGTTTGTTAGCTTTGGCAGAATCTGGTTTTTCTCTTATTTGCCCTTCCCAGATGCCCACTAAAGACTAATAGGAGGAAAAAGGATTTTTCATAAATCATTGATTTTTCCAGAAGATTTTCTTCTTGCAAAATTTTAATCTGTTTTCTTTTTTGCCTCCCCCAAAAGCCCCCTAAAGGCTTATAGAGAAGAAAAGGGTTTTTCTTTAATCGTTGTTTTTGCCAGAAAATTTTACTTTTGCCAGAATTTAATTTCTTTTTTATTTGCCTCCTTGAAAGCCATCTAAAAATTTCTAAAAACAAATAATGTCAGACAAAAAAATTTTTCTCTTTTTTTCTTATAAACCCATGGTGGGGATTGTGTGATGGGTAAATTCAGCCTGACAACTTTAATTTTACCTGACATATCTCATTTCTCAACTTTAAATCTTCCCTACCTATCTTTTTTTCAATTTTTTACTCACTTGCTTATCTATCTACCCACCTTACTTATTTGTTTGCTTACTTGTCTGATACCTTTCCTTAAATTGCAAATTTCGTCTGATGCTTTTTTACTTTTTCATAAGTTTAAGTCTATCCCCCACCTTTCCTTTTTTTTACTTGCTTGCCTACTTACTTTTTTCTTACTTTCTTTCTATAGTTTTCTTAAAAATATTTAAGGTGTGAAGCAAAAAGATGAAAAGGGAACAGAATTTTATTAAAAGGTGTCTGGTAGTAATTTATATTTTTAAGAAAAAACAGTAGATAGTAAAGTGGTGTAGAGTGCAGTGTAAAGAGTGCATATTGTATATGGCACCCCGCCATAAATATTTTTATACATTTTTCTTTTTAAATTCAAGTTCAACTTCTTTAATCCCAAATTTATCAGATTTTCTAATCTTATAGATATAATTCTCATCTTCAATTACAGTACCCTTTATGGGGACATCCTCAAATTTGTCAGTTAAATAACCAAAAAGCGTGGAATATGACTCACTTTCAGGGATAGGAGCAGGAAGATTCTTATTAAAATCCTTTATATTTATATTTTCATGAAATACAAATTTATTTCCATCCCTTTCAAAGGGGGTCAAACTACTGTAATCATATTCATCATAAATTTCCCCAACAATTTCTTCTAAAATATCTTCAAGGGTAACAATACCTATTACCTGACCAAACTCCCCTACCACAAAGGCAAAATGTAATTTTCTATTCTTAATCTTTTTCAAAGCGCTATCCACAGTGGAAAACTCAGAAATAAAAAGGGGTCTGTTTATTATTGATTCAAAGGACATCTTTTCAAATTCAGGGATAATACCTTTTTTAGCCATATAAAACTTAAAAAACTCTTTGGAAAGTATTACACCAACAATGTTTTCTATATCTCCATCATAAACTGGTATTCTCGTATATTCACTTTTAATAAAGACATCCAAAATTTCATCCAAAGAACTATTCACATCCACAGCCACCACCCGCGAAATGGGTATCATTATTTCTTTAACCTTAACAGCATGAAAATCAGCAACATTTTTCATCATATCAAGAGGTGTTTCATCTTTGCTGGGATCAAATCTATATATCAGATTTAAAATCTTTTCTCTTTTTATCTCGCCCTTTGAAATTTCTTCTCGAGAAAATCTTTTTATTATAAGTGAACTAAAAAATATTGATACCTTAACAAGTGGAAGTAATAACCTGGAAATAAAATTCAAGATATATGCCACAGAAAAGGCATATTTTTCTGGATTCCTCGCAGCAATTGACTTGGGAGTTATCTCCCCAAAAATTAAAATCAAAATTGAAATTAGAAGAGTTGCAAAAACCTGAGCAAATTCCTGGGTTATCCCCAAAATACTTTTTACAAAAATTCTCGAAATAAGTATTGAGGTAAGAGACGCCGTGGTTACATTGGCAATGGTATTTCCAAGCAATATCGGAGATAAAATTTTCTCAGGTTTATCAATTATATTTTTGAGTAATCTGGCTTTTCTATCTCCCTTTTCAATCAAAAATTCAAGTTTATTTTTGTCAAATGAAAGAATAGCAGTTTCTGAAAGAGAAAAAAAGGTTGAAACCAAAATGGATAAAAAAATCCCCAACAGAAGGTATATATACTCCATGTTTATGGCTTCCAGATTATACTAAATCCCTCTCTTCCTTAAGGAGAGAATCAAGTTTCTTTCTAATTTCATCGGGAGATGTGTTTTTCACCTCAGAAATTTCATCAACAAAAATCTTCTTTGCCTTTTCAAGCAATTCTCTTTCTCTCATGGAAAGAGGTTTTTTTCTGTTTAAGAGAGAAAGGTCTCTGATTACTTCAGCAATCTGAAAGATATTTCCCGATTTAACCTTTTCCAGATTCTCCCTATATCTACTTTTCCAATCGGAAATATCCATAAATTCTACAGGAGACTGAAATTTAGAAAAAACATCTTTTATCTCTTCAGGTTCAATCAATTTCCTCACTCCTGCTCTATCTATTCTTTCAACAGGAATAAATATTTTTGAATTGCTATCCTCAAAAAAAATTTCATAAAATTTCAACTTCTGCCCCTGTATCTCCTTCTCAACCACTTTGTTTACAACCCCCACTCCATAAGCTCCATAAATTACCTTCTCTCCCTTTGAAAATCTTTTCATTAAAAATCACCAGCCTTTTTAAAAAATTATTACCTCTTATTATACACGAAATTTAAAAAATCTCAAAAGGTTTTGGAAATAATGTCAACTAAGTTGTCCAAGGTTTTTGAAATACCTCTTTTCAAAAGAGAAAAAAGGCTAATAGCAAAAAGAATCTTAAACTTCATCATATAGATTTTAAATTTTTATCTTAAAACAGATACAAAAACTTTTCAGTACTTTCCTCGTTTTTGGGAAAACCTCTAACTTTTATGTAGAGAGTTAAAAAAATTTCTGTTTAGTAAATGATATTTATTAAGATAATTTAAAAAAAAGAGATTTTCAATTTTTCCCGATGCCAATTCCCCTTCATTACTTTTTCCTACCTGTTTAATTTTTGTTTTTTTATTAAATTCAGGTTTATACCTATCTTCACACTAAACTTTATCCAGAAGGTTTACAGAAAGGAAGAAATTTTACTTTAATTGTTTGGTTTCTGCCAGAAAGATCTTATCTTTGCCAGAATTTAATTTTTTATTTGCCACACCCAAAAAGCCATTCCAAGGTTTATAGGAAAAAAAGGATTTTATTTAATTATCAGTTTTTGCCTGAAAAACTTCAAATCTTTGCCAGTTTTGGTTTTTTCTTCTTCTGTATAAATCTATGGTGGGACTTGGGAATGGACTACATTTTTTTTATTTTTCTCAACTATTTCCTGGTTTCATCGATTTTTCTGCTATTACCTATTTAATATCATCCTTGAAATCAATTTAAATGCCTGACACTTTTTTATTTCTTCATTTTTTTTACCTGGAACCTTTTCATTTTCCTAATAAATTTTCTAAATACAGGCCAGGTCTGTCCCCTTTTCACCCTTTCACCCAAAAGGAAGCCTTTTCCTGACACAATTAATTTTACACTGCCAACATGATCAGCGGGAAAAATATTAAAAACTTAAAATGGATAATATAACCAGGTGTGTAATTGGTTTTTTACGAAGAAAATTATCCGAAGTGGATTAAACATATCCCCTTAATTTTAAAACAAAGAATATTTCTTCCACACACTTAATCACCGGCTTGTTGAAATTTTCTATTGAAAAATCGGCCTTTCCATAATAGGAAAGTCTTTTGTAGTAGAGATCTTTAAGTGTTTTGAAATCTTTTGCAAGGGGTCTATCACAGTGAAATTTCAGCCTATTGTAAACCTCAGTAAGTGGGCATTTAAGCCAGAAAGAGATACCACTTTTTTCCACACATTTAATATTTTCTTCAAAACAAAAGGTACCTCCTCCAAGGGAAATGACATATCCTTTCTCCTGAGAAATTTCATGTAAAATCTTTCTTTCCAGATCTCTAAAATAGGACTCTCCACTTTCCTCAAAGATGTCTCTTATTCTTTTCCCTTCCACTTTTTCAATTTGCTCGTCAAGATCAACAAATCCCCACCTCAATTTTTCAGCAAGCGCTTTTCCAACGGTAGTTTTCCCACAAGCCATAAAACCTATCAAATATATATTCAAGTTCCTATCTTGCATAATACCCGGGTCTATATCTAACAAGGACATTGGGTCTTTTCACAACAACTTTAATCTTCCTGTACCTTCCATCCATAAAGATATTGTGTGGTTTATATGAGATATAATACTCCTTTCTCAACTCCTTCACAAGTTTTACAAATATCTGATTTAGGGGCTCAGTTAATTTATCTGGATATATCACCCTTCCCCCTGTCTTATAGGCAAGTTCCCTAAGTTGAGAATCGGCAGCATACATGGTTTTCATAAGATTGGTTTCATCTATTTTAGCACCATAATTCTTCCTGTAATATTGTGCAAGATCTTTTAACTTTGATGTCTCACTTATAATGTAAACCTGGGCTCCAGAATCAATTGCAGAATTTAATGCCTCATCAAAGGAAACAATACTTCCAGTATCTACACCATCGGTAATACCAATTACAATCTTTTTGCCATTTACATTTTTTAAAAGATCGGTAAAGGTCACATAAAGGGTATCATACCATACAGTACTTCCCTTTGGCATAACTCTATCAAGGGCCCTTTCAACTCTATAGAGTTCATTACACCAATCAAGTATCAACTTTGACTGATTGTTAAAGGAAATAATTGCAATCCTATCTCTTTTCATAAGTTTCTCAGCAAAATCGATAATCGCCTGTTTTATGGCCCCCGTTTCAAGAAAGGTACTTCCACTTATGTCCATCAAAAACACAACATTTAAAGGGACATCCTCTGAGGAAAAATTTATTATTTTTTGTTCAATACCATCTTCAAAAATCCTGAAATCTTTTTTTTCAAGTCCACTTATAGGTTCCCCGGATCTTGACATCACAGACACTGGAACAAAAATCTGTTTAACTTTAACCCTATATGTAGGATTATCTCCTAAAACACAGGAAAATAAAAATACAAAAATATTAATTGTAATTAAAAGCCTCTTTAATCTTTTTATATAATCCATCAAACCCTCCATTACTCATAATAACAGCCACATATCTATTTTTTTCTTCCTTTTTTAAAAAATCCAAAATCTGATCCAGTGTATTGAAATAGTAACTCTCCTTTCCAGATTTTCTAAGATGTTCAACTTCAATATCTGGTTTAAATCTCTTTTCAACAGGTATCTTATCCCCTCTATAAACCTTATAGAAAATTGCCACATTCGCATATTTAAAACTCTCAACAAATTTCCCCTGATGGACATTTAATCTACAACTCCAGGAGCGAGGTTCAAAGATGGCGATAATTTTTTTATTTGGAAAACTCTCCCTGACACCCTTTAAGGTTTCATACACTGCTGTGGGGTGGTGGGCAAAATCTTCATAAATATAAACCCCATTCTTCTGGTAAATAAGTTCCATCCTCCTCTTTACTCCGAGAAATCTTGCAAAACCACCCTTTATTCCGTCAAAGGAATATCCAAGTCTATTTAAAATTGAAATTGCAGCAAGAGAATTTAAAACGTTGTGGTACCCAAACATGTTTAAATTAATAACACCAATAAATTTTTTCCTGTAAAACAACCTGTACTCAATTTTACCATTTTTAAAAATAATATCCTCTGGATACCAATCATTTTCACTGGATAGACCAAAGGATTCTGTATCTGATAAACTTTCACCCACAATATCCCTGCAAATTTCACTATCCCCATAATATGCTATAAATCCACGGGTTGGAACTATTTTTACAAGATTTTTAAATTCTTTAATGATTATATCCAGGTTTTGATAAATGTCTGCATGATCAAACTCAACAGGATTTAAGATAAGATAGTCTGGAAAATAGTGCATAAATTTTGGCCTTTTATCAAAAAAAGAGGTATCATATTCATCTCCCTCAAGTACAAAGAGGTCTCCTCCACCAACTTTATAACTACTTTTGAAATTTCTAACTATCCCCCCTATAATAAAGGATGGATTGGAGTCAAGATATTCAAGAAGCCAGGCCATCATACTGGAAGTTGTTGTCTTTCCATGGGTTCCTGAAACAACTATCGTCTCTTTACTTAAAAAAGCCAACCTACCAATTAACTCAGCCATAGAAATAAAATTTATCTTATTGTCAAGAACATATTCTATTTCCTCATTTCCTCTACCAACAGAATTCCCAATAACAACCAGGTCAGGATGAACTTTTAAATTCTCTTTAGAATATGGAACAAAGGGAATTATCCCCTTTTCCCTTAAAAATTCACTTACGGGGGGATAAACCCCTTCATCAGAACCATAAACTTCATATCCCATTTCTTTCATCATTAACGCCAATGAAGACATCGCAGTGCCGCATATCCCTATAAAATATATTTTTTTTGCCCCACAAATATCTTTGAATATTGGAACTTTGAAATTTAACATACAACCTTCTCCTTAAGAAAGATTTTTCTATCCCTAACCTCTATTTTCCCACCAATTGGTAAAATAGTCCCTCCAAAATATGTATGTCCGCATGGAAAGCCGAAGAACACTGGTATTTTTAAATCTTTTAAATTTTCATATATCAATTCTTCAAGGGTATAACCCTGATTTTCATTTTGAATACAATTGACCATTTCTCCAAAAATAATACCTTTACACTCATCAAATTTGCCACTTTTTATCAGTTGCTGAAGCATTCTATCAATGGCATAGGGTTTCACATTTATATCTTCAAGAAAGAGTATTTTCCCTCTTGTATCTATTTCATAAGGTGTCCCAAGGCTGGATAAAACAAGTGTCATACATCCACCTGTTATAATTCCATCAAGCTTTCCTCCTATCAACTCAACCATCTTTTCATCATTTAAGGGAGTACCTTCCCCTAATTCTCCCTTCAAAATTCCGGACAATTTTTTTAAATCAAATACCTTTTTTTTATCTGCTATTTCCCCTGCAATCATGGGACCATAGAAGGTAATGAAATTATATTTCTGAGTCAGAAAAATTAAAAGTGAAGTAATGTCTGAAGACCCCAATAAAATTGGAAAATTCTTCCTATTTAATAAGATTCTATCTAAAATTCTCAAAGATCCATATCCACCCCTTGCGCACCACACAAAATCAAAATTGTTGATGGCAAAATTAAAGTCTTCGGCCCTTTCACCATCACTACCAGCAAGAAAAAAATACTTAGAAAAAATCAAATGGTTGTAGGAAAAATACTTAAAATATTTTTTAACCCTTTTCATACCTCTTTCTAAAAAATCCTCCTTAACAGGCGATGCAGGAGCAACTATTCTTATTGTTTTATTTTTATCATATTTTAAAGGTTTTTTCATATTTAATCCCACACCTTAATCAGTGAATATCTCCCATATATTTTGACCCACATTTTTCTATCTGTAAATGAATTTAATAAATACATGAGTTTTTTTGTTTTTGAAATTATAAAAATTTTATTGCAGGAATTTAAATTTTCCTTTAAGAAAAGGACATCGCATACATTTTGTATGCATCTATCACCAGAATAAAAACTACAGGTCATTTCATAGGTTTTATACAGATAAATATGACATTTATTTAAATAATTTGAGGGAATATCCTTTACGATGTTTTTTGTTGAAAAATTTGAATTTATAAATGGAAGCACAAAAAGAAAAAAGACAAATAGTAAAGTTATCTCTTTAATTAAAAGTGCCTTCCAAAATTTTTTTATGAGAATAAAGGAAAAAAGTGTTGAAACCACAAGCAAAATTAAATAGGGAAGAATGTTAATAAATTCTGTATATTTATACAAATAAACAATTAATACATCCAAAATTAAAAAGAAAAGAATAAATAAAAATGTAAAAAAACTTTTTGACCTACTATTTCTCTCAACTTCTTTCCAAATATATGCAAACGGAATAACCAGCATCAGAACTGCAGGAAATAAATATCCGGGCAACTTGGATTTAGAAAGGGAAAAGAAAATAAAATAAAAAATAAATGTAAATAAAAATGGATAGATCTTTTTCCTCATGCTTTCATCAATCTGAAACAAACTTTTTATATGTATTATAAAAAGAGAAAAGGGAAAGAAACCTACAAAAAATACGGGGAAAAAGTAATAAAATGGCTTTATATGAAAGTGAATTGGGGTAAAAAACCTTGCAAAATTGTGATTTACAATAAATTCCCAGAAAAAATAGGGACCTATTTTCTCAAAAACAAGGTAAAACCACGGAAAAGAAAATAACAAGGAAAGAAAAATTGTAATTAGAAATTTCCTGGAAAAAATAAAGAATTTCTTGTTCAAAAAGCCATAAACATAAAAGAAAATAAAAAATAAAATGTAGGCAAGTATTCCCTTGGACAAAACAGATAGAGCAAGAAATAGGGAAGAAAAAATGAGAAAATATTTTTTACATACTCCTTCAAAGTAAAAGTACAAAAGCAGGATAGATACAAATAAAAAGGTGGAAAATAGGAAATCACAACTTATTGCCTTGCTAAAAACAAACCAGTAGGGTGAAAAAATTAAAATCAGGGTGGAAAAAAAGGATATCTTTAAGTTATTTAAAAATTTAGTTAAAAACAAAAAGAGAAAAGGTGGAAAAAAGAAAGCCAAAAGAGAGAAAAAAAATCTTGCTCCCACTTCACTTTCACCAAAAATCTTACTTCCTGCGGCAACAAACCAATAAGTTAAGGGTGGTTTTTCAAGCCAGGGTTTTCCGTGAAGTTTTGGAACAATATAATCACCACTTCTATCCATTTCAAAACCTATTTTGGCATATCTTGGCTCATCGGGGCCTAAAAAATTTATCCAATTTATTCCAACAAAGGAAGTTAAAAAGGAAAATAGAAAAATTATAAGGATCAATCTATTTCTAAACTTATATCTATCCATTTTGCCTCAGAAATAACCTTTGAGGTTGAAATATAATTGACACCTTCTAATGAGTATTTTTCTATATTGCCAAGGGTTATTCCACCCGAAACTTCAATTTCTCTTCTTCCATTAACTATTTTTATTGCTTTTAGGACCTCTTCTGGTGAAAAATTATCGAGCATAATAATATCCACATCTATTTCAAGCGATTTATAAACATCCTCCATGGAATGGCATTCCATCTCTATTTTTGAAGTTACAGGTATATTTCTTCTTATCTTTTCTATTTTTTTAATATCTTTTCCCAAAATCCTGAAATGGTTGTCCTTGATCATCGCAGCATCATATAACCCCATCCTGTGATTGTATCCTCCACCTATTCTAACTGCTTCCTTCTCAAAATATCTAAAACCAGGTGTTGTCTTTCTGGTATCGAGAAGTTTTATACCTGTCCCCTCCAACTTTTCAACGTATTTTTTTGTATTCGTAGCAATACCTGACATTCTCTGCAAAATATTTAAAATAAGCCTCTCACACTTTAAAATAAGCCCCCCGATCCCTTCAAACTTCAAAAGAATTTTCCCACCTGAAACAAAATCCCCATCTCTAAAATTTAACTCAAGAACTTTAAAATTTCTATCCACCATCTTAAAAATATCCATCACGTGAGAAATTCCTGCAATCACACAGTCTTCTTTAACAAGAATATACCCTGTGAATATCTCATTAAAATCGTCCAGCAAAGTTGAAATATCACCAAAAAATTGATCTTCAAATAAAAACTCCTCATACTTTTTCCTTAGAAAAATATTCATTACCTTTATTCCTCCCAAAAAACTTTAACCTCCCCCATCTCCTTTTTAAGGTCAAGATGCATATTTCCACATTCTCCTTTAGTCGGAAAATCGCTTCTAAAATGACCTCCCCTACTACACCTTCTATTTAAGGCAGCAAGGGTTATTAAATAAGCAGTGCCAAAAATCATTTCATAGACCCTACAACTTACACTTTTGCTTTTCT
>JAMOQF010000128.1 GCA_027064125.1 Acidobacteriota bacterium | reverse complement strand
GAGGCTGTCCTGTATGCTCAGCAAGAATTCTGTTGCACATATCTTTTAACCTTAAGATTTCCTTTGCATGGATGTCAATATCTGTTGCCTGACCTGAAAGCCCACTCATCATGGGCTGGTGTATTAAAATTCTTGAATGGGGTAGGGCAAATCTCTTCCCCTTTGCTCCAGCAGCAAGTAATATGGCCGCCATGCTTGCAGCCTGTCCAAGACAAATGGTTGTGACATCGCATTTTATAAATTGCATGGTATCGTAAATGGCAAGTCCTGCAGTAATGGATCCACCAGGGGAATTTATATAGAGAAATATATCCTTTTCAGGATCCTGTGCTTCAAGAAATAGCATCTGGGCTGTAATTAGATTTGCAACATCGTCATCTATTGAGGAACCGAGGAAGATGATATTGTCTTTTAAGAGCCTTGAATAAATATCATATGCCCTTTCTCCTCGCCCATCCTGTTCAACAACCATAGGTATTAACGTCAATTTATTCCTCCTTTTTCTCTATTTTTTCTTCTTCTTTTTTTTCAACTTCTTTTTCTTCTTTTTCCTTAACTACTATTTTAACCTTTTCTTTTAACATTTTAAAGGCTTTATCTCTTTTTATTTCTTCTTCAATACCGTGCATGGCATCTTCGCTTTTAATTAATTCCTTTTCAAGTGCCTCTACAGGTATATTGTAAATTTCTGCCATTTCTTTGAATTTTTCTCTTTTGTCTTCATCCTTTACTTCAATTTTATTTTTCTCTATGAATTTTGAAATTATGATGAAGTCTTTAGCAATTTTCCTTATATCTTCTTTGTTATCTCCTTCTTCAAGCCTTTCAAATGTCATTCCTGATATGGTGTTTGCTATATTTTGAGGGACATTTCCAAAAACCTGCTTTGCACTGTTATACGCTTTATCTCTTGTTATTCTGTCAAGAATTACTGAAGGTATTTCAAATTCATGCAATTCCCTCATTTTTTCCATTATTTTGCTTTTGATTTCATTCTCATAAATGGAATCGTATGTTTTTTGTAAATCCCTTTTTATTTCTTCCTTTAAACTATTAAGATCTTCTTTATCGAAATATTGTTTCGCAAATTCATCATTAATTTCTGGAAGAGTTCTCTTTTTGACATTTTCAACTTTTACAAGAATTTTTATATCTTCATCATTTTCCATCTTTTCGGCAATTTTTAGAATGTGTTTTTTAAGGACGGAAGCCTTTAAATTTAACTCTTTTTCATCTCCCTTTTTCATGCCCAGAAGGCCCTTTTGCAGTTCAGAAAGATCTCCTCCCTTTTGATATGGTATTATGTGAATGCTGCTTCTCTCTTCTATTTCCCCTGCTTTAATGGTTATGTCTACAATATCTCCTTCTGAAACAGGCTCATCTTCTGTCGGCTTGAATGTGGCATGTTGTTCAGATAAATTTTTGAGCACATCTTCAATATCCTCTTCTGTAACTTCCTTTTTAGGGCTAACAGTGATTTCTATATTGGGGATATCTTCATCTTTGATTTCAAAGTCGGGCATGACTTCAAATTCAAGTTCTGCTTTAAAGTCCTTTCCAAAATCAAAATCCACATTTTTTAATGTTATTTCTCCCACTATTTCATGTCCTTTTTCCTTGATTTCTGCCTCAATATCACCTGCTTTTTCAAATATTTTCTTTATGATTTCTTCTTTTATGTATTTTTTGTATCTCTGAAAGATGAGGCCTCTTGGTGCCTTACCTTTCCTGAATCCAGGGACAATGGCATCTTTTTTGAATTCATTTAAAACGTCAAGTTTTATTTTTTCTGTTTCCTCTTTTGGTAAAAAAATTTCAAAAACTCTTTTGACCTGCGATATTTCTTTGATTTCTTTTTTCATTTTTACTCCTATTTTTAGAATTTAAGTGGTGCGAAAGGGGGGAGTCGAACCCCCACGCCCTTGCGGGCACTAGATCCTAAGTCTAGCGCGTCTGCCAATTCCGCCACTTTCGCAAAATTTACTTGAAATATTTAAAAGCAGTTGCTTCCCTCTATAAACATGATTGTAAAAAATCAAGATTTGTTCCCCGGCATGAAAAAGATTGGTGAGCCGTAGAGGACTCGAACCTCTAACCTAGGGATTAAGAGTCCCTTGCTCTACCAGTTGAGCTAACGGCCCACATAACAAGGGTAGACTTATACAGTATAAAGTTTTATATGTCAACAAAAAAATGAATAAAAATCCCTTTAAAAATTTTTAGACTTTTAAAATTTTGCTTCTTTCAATAGTTTTTCAGAAAATAATATGTGCATTTCAGGATTTTCTACATTTTCCAGAATTATAATCCATATCATTTCATCGTTAATGTTGAATGTAGCCAGTATATTGCTTTAAGTGGTTATGAAAATTCCTTCAAATTGCTTTTAAGGTTATTCCATGAAAATGGGTCAATTGTTCTGGATAATTCCCACCTTTCCCTTCTTCAAACTATTTTCCTTATTCTGTTTTCCTGCGAATAATTATTGTATCTTATGTTTTGTGCTCCCGTAATATGTAAATAGGTTATTAAAAGCAGGATATGTTAAAATTGTTAAAATTGTATCAGATGGAATTTTCAAGAATTTGGTTCTGGATGTAGTTTTTAATGGTTAAAGAAGGTGTCAGGCATGGTTTACGATTTAAGATTTGAGATTTGAATTCAAAAATTTTCAGGCAAAAATTAGCAAAAATTAAAAAGCATGATTTCCTTTCCTCTATAAATTTTCAGAAGGTTTTTAGGGGGATAAATGAAAGAAAAACTAAAAACTGACAGGAAGTTTAAAATTTTTTGAAAAGATTAATGATTTAAAAAAAATTCCATTTCCCTTCTATAAACCTTTAGGTGGCATATAGGGTGGGCAAACAGAAGAACATATTAAATTTTGACAATTATAAAATCTTCTGGCAAAAACCAATGCAATGATTAAATAAAATCTTTTTTTCCTTCTGTAAACCTTTTAGGATGCGTTTAAGGGAGGTAAATAAAAAAATTGAAATCTTGCTAATGGAACTTGAGGAAATAATAAATTCATAAAACAGTAAAGTAGAAAAAGAAAAACTTAACTTATTCATTGAAAAATGGAAAAAGATCTATAGATTTTTGAACAACCTTGAAGGTAAAAAAAATTACACCCATTTTCTTCTTACACCAGAAGAAATAAAAAGTTATTTCAGAACCACAAACTGGATGGAAAGATGTTTTAAGGAATTGAAGGATTAAATAAGAATTAGAGGCTTTTTCCAAAATGAAGTAAGCGCAGAAAAGTTTTTGTATCTCTTTTTTAACGACAAAAAATTCAAGACTTTCCTCAAGAAGTTTAAGGTTTTCTTTTCTACCCTGAAAGGAGATGTTTCAAGAGCCTTGCACAATTAAGTTGATGTTACTAAATAAACTTTTTAAATCTAAAAGAGATAAATCAAACCAGGTGTTTACTATAAAATTTAAACATGGAGTTGATAAATAAAGATCTATCCTTAAAAGTTTCAATAAAATATAGAAAAGCAAATCTTACCCTTTTGTAAAAATATTTTAAATATTTATTTATTTTTAAAATATATTTTTAATATAAATTTCTTGACCTATTTAAATGTGAGGAGTATATTCTAAGGTTTAAAGAATTTATGATATTTAGGAGGAAAAAATGGCTGAAAGAAGGAAAATCACAATTGATGGGAATAGCGCTGCTGCCTATGTTGCTCATGCTACCAATGAAGTAATAGCGATTTATCCGATAACTCCATCTTCTGTTATGGGGGAAATAGCAGATGAAAAAAGTGCAAGAGGTGAGAAAAATATATGGGGTACAATCCCCAAGGTGGTTGAGATGCAGTCAGAAGGCGGGGCTTCTGGTGCTGTTCACGGTTCTGTTACCGCAGGGGCTTTAACTACCACTTTTACCGCTTCTCAAGGATTATTGCTCATGATTCCCAATATGTTCAAAATAGCAGGAGAATTGACACCTACAGTGTTTCACGTCAGTGCAAGGGCAATAGCAACACATGCTCTATCAATATTTGGAGAACATTCAGATGTTATGGCTACAAGAACCACCGGTTTTGGATTAATTGCCTCGGCAAATCCTCAAGAAGTCATGGATTTGGCCTTAGTAATTCAGGCTGCATCCCTTGAATCCAGAATCCCTTTTGTTCACTTTTTTGATGGTTTTAGAACATCCCATGAAATTAGAAAGGTGGAGGAACTCACCTTTGAAGATATGAAAAAGATGTTGCCGGATGAACTTATAAGGATGCACAGGGAAAGGGCTTTGAATCCTGAAAAACCTGTTATAAAGGGAACTTCTCAAAATCCTGATGTGTTCTTTCAGAGTCGTGAGGCAATAAATGAGTATTATGACAGATGTCCCCAGATAGTCCAGAAGCATATGGACAGATTTTATGAGATAGTTGGAAGGAGATATAATGTTGTTGATTATGTTGGACATCCAGAGGCTGAAAAGGTGATTGTTATAATGGGATCTGGTGCAGATGTTGTCCATGAGACGGTTGAATATCTTGTCTCTCAGGGAGAAAAGGTTGGATTGTTAAAGATTAGACTCTTTAGACCTTTTCCATTTGAATATTTTATAAATGCTCTTCCCAAAACTGTTAAAAAGATTGCCTGTCTTGATAGGACCAAGGAGCCAGGTACATTGGGAGAACCCCTCTTTTTGGATGTTAGAACTGCGGTTGGTGAAGCCATGTATAAAAAGATGGTGGATTTTGAACACTATCCACTTATTTTAGGTGGAAGATATGGACTTGGTTCAAAGGATTTCACACCTGCAATGGTTAAGGGAGTATTTGACAACCTGGACAGTGAAAAGCCAATAGAGAATTTTTCAGTAGGGATAAAGGATGATAGAACCTTTAGAAGTGTTCCCTATGATCCAGAATTTAAAATACCAATGCCAGATGTCTATCAGGCAATGTTTTATGGACTTGGTTCAGATGGAACCGTTGGAGCCAATAAAAATTCAATAAAGATTATTGGAGAATTGACAGATAATTACGTTCAGGGATATTTTGTGTATGATTCTAAAAAAGCAGGTTCAATGACGATTTCCCACCTCCGCTTTGGGAAAAAGGAGATAAGGAGTTCTTATCTGATACAGGAAGCAGATTTTGTCGGTTGCCACAATTTTTCATTTCTTGAAAAGTACGATATATTGAAACCACTTAAAGAGGGTGGAGTATTTTTGTTAAATAGTTTATATGGGCCTGATGAAGTATGGGATAAACTCCCCGCAAAGGTTCAGGAAGAAATTATAAAGAAGAAGGCGAAATTTTATACTATAAACGCCGTTGAAATTGCTGAGAGGATTGGTCTTGGTGGAAGGATTAATGTCATAATGCAGACAGCCTTCTTTAAAATTGCAAATATAATTCCCATAGATACTGCTGTAAAATACATTAAAGAGGCAATCAAAAAGACCTATGGAAAAAGGGGAGAGGAAGTTGTTCAGATGAACTGGAAGGCTGTAGATGAAGCCCTTGTAAATCTCCACGAAGTAAAATACCCTGAAAAGGTCACTTCAAATATTGAAATGAAAATGGGTGTTCAGGATCCAGATGCTCCTGAATTTGTGAAGAAAGTTACAAGTATGTTAATAGCAAACAAGGGAGATGAGGTCCCCGTTTCCTATTTGCCTGACGATGGAACCTATCCCACAGGGACCACAAAATATGAAAAGAGAAATATTGCAGTTAAAATTCCCGTATGGGATGAAAAACTCTGTACCCAGTGTGGAATTTGTGCCTTTGTATGTCCACATGCTGCAATCAGGATGAAGATTTATGATGAAAAATATCTTGAAGGGGCTCCTGAAACCTTCAAATATACAGATGCTAAGGGCAGGGGATTTGAAGGACTTAAATTCACTGTACAGATTGCCCCTGAAGATTGTACTGGATGTGGTGCATGTATCTTTAATTGTCCTGGAAAGGATAGGAATAATCCTGAAAGGAGAGCCCTTGAATTTCATCTCCAGCCACCACTTAGAGAACAGGAGGCTGAGAATTTCAAGTTTTTCCTCGAGATCCCCGAACTTGAACCAGATAAATATGACAAGAAGACATTAAAAGGAAGTCAGCTTGCCACACCTCTTTTTGAGTTTTCAGGGGCCTGTGCAGGTTGTGGTGAGACCCCCTATGTGAAACTTCTCACACAACTCTTTGGTGATAGGGCTATGATAGCAAATGCCACCGGTTGCTCATCAATTTATGGTGGAAACCTGCCAACCACTCCCTATTGTAAGAGAAAGGATGGAAGGGGTCCAACCTGGTCAAATTCCCTGTTTGAAGACAATGCTGAGTTTGGATTTGGTATGAGGCTGGCAGTTGATAGACTTGAAGAAAGGGCAAGATTGAGATTAAATGAATTGAGGGATGAAATAGAAAAAAGGGAAAAGGGACTTGTGGATGAGTTGTTAAATGCAACTCAGAACAATCAATTTGAGATTGAAGAACAGAGGAAGAGGGTTATTAAACTAAAGGAACTTTTAAAGGATATTGAAGGTGATTTGGCAAGAGATTTAGAAAATGTTGCTGATTACCTGATTAAAAAGTCAGTCTGGCTTGTTGGTGGTGATGGATGGGCATATGACATTGGTTATGGTGGACTGGATCACGTAATAGCAAACAGAGAAAATGTAAACATCCTGGTGCTTGATACTGAAGTTTATTCAAATACCGGTGGACAATCTTCAAAATCTACACCCCTTGGGGCTTCGGCAAAATTTGCCTATGCTGGAAAACCAACACCAAAGAAGGATCTTGGAATGATGGCAATGACCTATGGACATGTCTATGTTGCCCAGGTTTCCCTTGCAAATCCTGTACAGTGTATAAGGGCATTTGTGGAGGCTGAAAGTTATGATGGACCATCTCTTATCATCGCTCAAAGCCATTGTATTGCCCATGGAATTGATATGATGAAGGGCGTTGAGTATCAGAGAAAGGCTGTAAATTCTGGTATATGGCCACTTTATAGATTTGACCCCAGACTTGCAGAAGAGGGGAAGAATCCTCTACAACTTGATACAAAGAGGTTGACTGTTGACTATGAAGAATTTGTAAGAAGTGAAAATAGGTTTAGGGCAGTTAAAAAGACTAATCCTGAGAACTATGAGAATCTCATCAAAGAAGGTAAAATTAAGACTAAGTTTAAATACAATCTCTACAAACAACTTTCCACTAAGATTGATTGTACAACAGAAGAGTAGTGTAAAATTTAAAACAATTGGTTTTTAAGCCCGATCTTAAGGTCGGGCTTTTTTTATGTGTTGATTTATATTTTATTTTTAATAAAATTGTAGATTAAAGTAAATTTTCAAGGAGTTTAAATGGATAAGAGAGTCTTTTTTATTTTGATAGTTCTATCACTTTCTATTGGCTATTTTGCCGGATATTTTGTTGGGAAAAAAAGTGCTTTAAATAACAAAAAAGTGGAAAGGGTAGTTGACAACGGTTCTTCTGGTAATGCATCTAATCCACATTCAAGTGGTATGATGGCGGAAAATAAGAGTGTGGATATGGAGAGAATCCACTCTGAAATAAAGGAGTTAAAACAGAGGGTTGAAAAAAATCCCGGTGATTTTGAGTCTCTTAAAAGTCTCGGAGATATTTATTACGATATTAAGGACTTTAAAAATGCTGTTTCATATTATGAGATGGCTTTAAAGGTGAAAAAATCCCTTCCTGTCATGGTTGATCTTTCAACCTGCTATGTAAATCTGAACAAGGTGGATAAGGCAATTTCCATTTTAAATGAAGTTTTAAAGGAAAAGCCTGATTTTCCCCAGGCACTTTACAATATGGGTATAATTTATCTTCACGGGAAAAATGATTTTAAAATGGCTAAAAAGTATTGGCAGAAACTATATGACATTGGGGCTCCGGGATTTGATAGGGATAGATTAAAGATGATGCTTGATGCCCTTGATAAAAGCATAAAAGAAGGGGCTAAATGATGGTAAAAGTCTTTGTTTCTGGGAATGGTAAATTACCCATTTATTCCACTGATGGAAGTGCAGGGGCAGATCTTTTTTCAAATGAGGATGTGGTGCTTAGTCCCGGAGAGAGAAGGTTAATCTCAACGGGAATTAAACTTGAAATACCGGAGGGTTTTGTGGGACTCATCTGGCCCAGGAGTGGAATTGCTGTGAGAAATGGTATCGACACCATGGCGGGAGTCATAGATAGTGATTATCGTGGAGAAGTAAAGGTATTACTCATAAATCATGGAAATGCACCATTTAAAATAGAAAAGGGCTTTAAAATTGCCCAATTGTTAATTCAGAGAGTTGAAAATGCTCATTTTGAGATGAAAGATTCCCTTTCAAAAACTGAAAGGGGTAGTGGGGGGTTTGGTTCCACAGGCCTTTGAGAGGTTTTTGGTTTGAAAAGAGATTCTCAAAAATTAAGGATTATTCTTACCGGGGGTGGAACAGGGGGACATGTGTATCCCACCCTTGCAATATTTGAGATTTTAAGGGAATCCTTTCAGGTGGAGGATGTCCTCTATCTCGGTTGTAGGGGTAAGGCAGAAGAAAAGATCGTGCCCAGAAGGGGTATTCCAATAAGGTTTATATCTTCATCTCCCATTTCAGGTATTTCTCGAAAGGATTTTTTAAAGGCATTTTTCAAAATATTTAAAGGGGTCTTTGAATCCCTTTTTATTATGATTAAATTTAAGCCAGATGTGGTTCTTGCAGGTGGTGGATATGTCTCTGCACCTGTAATTATTGCCTCCTTTATTTTAAAACCCTTTTTAAAGTGTAAGATAATTTTAGATGAGCAAAACACCTATCCGGGGCTTTTAAATAGGTTTGGGTCCCTTTTTGCCGATCTTGTCTTTATAAGTTTTAAAGAAAGTGTAAGGTTTTTGTGGAGTAATAGGTGTGTGTATTCTGGATATCCTGTGAGGAAGGAGTTTTTAGAAGAGTTTGATATAAGTAAAGTTAGGAGGAAACTGAATTTACCTGAGGATAAATTTATTGTTTTGGTATCTGGTGGTTCCATGGGGGCAAGGAATATAAATAGGGTGGTGGCAAATTCCCTTCAGAAATTTAAAGATGTAAAGGATATTTTGATAATCCATTCCTGCGGTCTTTCAGAGGTGCCCTACAATGGTTTTATGGATACCTTTTCCATTTTGAAGAAGAGGGGCTTTGAGATTGAGTTGAGGGAGGATGGGAATTTAAAGGAAGGAATTATAAAAAATAGAAGGGGGGATGTCTTTTATATTTTTAAAAATTTTATATATGACATGTCAGATTATATGAAATCTGCTGATTTAATTGTTTCAAGGGCAGGTGCGGGTTCAATAACTGAGATATGTGCCCTTAAAAAACCTTCTCTTTTGATACCAAAGAGAGATCTTCCGGGCTTTCATCAGGAGTTAAATGGAATTTCCCTTGCTGAAAAGGGAGGTTGTGAGATTTTATTTGAGAAAAAGGATAACTCTGGAAACACTTTTGTGGATGAAGATGAGTTTGCTAATATTCTTTTAAAGTTGTTAAACAATAAAAATTCACTAAAGAGGATGGGGGAAATTGCAGGTAAGAACTTTGTGAGGAATTTCAGGGAAATATTTTTAAATACCATTTCCAGTTTAATGGAGGGAAGGGAGATAAATTTTTTAAATCCCATAACAATTTCTTCAGGTATGACCCTTCAGGGTGAGATTGAAAAGGCCATATTTTTACTTAGGAAAGTTGATGGAAGTAGTCCCTATGCGAAATTTTTTAACAACAAGGTGGATGAGTATTTATCAAGCGATGATTGGATGACTTTTAATAATGGGGTGAAACTTGCGGGGGCTTTAAAAAGGGAAGATAAGTTAAAATTACTGGTGGAAAAATTTGCATCTGGAAATGGATTTATAAGGAGGAATATTTTAATCACCCTTGGAGAAATTGGTAGGTTTGAAGAATATATTGTGAATTTAATAGATGATGCACTTAAGGATAAATATTATGAGGTAAGGAGAGAAGGGGTTAAACTTTTGAGGCGTTTTTATTCAGAAATTGAAGATGGCAGGAAATACTACAAATTACTTATTTCAATGCTTGAGAAATACCGGGAACACTTTGAGGTGAAATGTGAAATTTTAAAGACACTTCCCCACCTTGTAAGTGAAGAGGATTACTATTCTCTTGTTGAAAAATACATAGTAAAGGAAAATGTGATATTTAGAGAGGCAATACTTGATGGGATTTTGAATGGTTTTAAAAGTGGAATTTTTAAAGATAGGGAAAAGGTTTATAATCTTGTAAACAAAATGCTCATAACAACTTCATATTTTAAGCCTCATTTTGGTATAAGGGATAAATATTACGAACTTTATAAATATCTTGAAAGTGTGAAAAATGATTGAGTTTATAATTGAAGTTTTGAGAGGTTGGGGAGTAAATTTTGGTTTTTTCAGGTTGGTTGACTATGTAACCTTCAGATTT
>JAMOQF010000127.1 GCA_027064125.1 Acidobacteriota bacterium | reverse complement strand
TTACTATTCTCCTATGGTGAACGATAAATTGTAGCATGGCTCTTTGCTGTTATCAACATATATTTCCACATGCCATTCACCGAATAGGTGATTATTTGTTATATAAGTTCCTGCCACTGCAAAGGGTATTGGAATTATTCTTTTTTTACCTGATCCTCCAATTCTGATAATTTTTCCCCCTTTTATTTTCTGTGGAAATCTATAGCCAGGTATCTGGATTGATCCATTTGCATTTACTTCACTTCCAGTAACCGGGTATTTCCCTCTATAATATACATTTCCATAGGGATCGTAAAATATTAAACTTATTATGTGAATTTTTTGCGAATTGCCTGGAGTTAAATTAATGTATATATTTTCTGTTTTACTTGCGGAAAAAAAGGACATTGAAGGGAGTTTATCCACACTTTCCCTGTTTAGGATGTTAAAATCAGTAAGAAAGGGATTTTTCAAGAAGTTACAATTTTGGTTTTGGGCAATAATAGGGGTTATGAGTATCCCAAATAGTAAAATGTTTAGAAATAATGTCTTTTTTATCATTTTCAGTCCCCCATCACTATTTATTTATGGGAGAGGTATTTTTACACAAAATACCTCTCCTGCAGAAGAACCTATGAATAAATAACTGTCAGCAATATCAATGGCTGGTTCTCCCAGTAAGCCACTACTACTAAGTTTATAACTTTTTATAATTGGTGAAGAAATATTTGAATAGTCTATCTCATATAAACGCCCATCTCCACCGCCCACATAAATTTTCTTGGTTAAACCATTTACAATGGGTGCTGAAGGATTTGGTATGGAGGTTATTTTAAATTCCTCTTCTGCAGATGTTTCATCATATTTTAAACAATATATATAATTTGATGTACTGAAAAAGAGAAGATTATCATACCAGTCCTTCTCAATGTGTGATTTTACATATCCATCATTTTGGAAATATAGCCACAATTCATTTCCGTTTATATCATATGCCCAGATAGTTCCATTGATGTCTGAGGTGAAAATCATTTTTCCCTCTGAGGTTGGGGATAGATCTCCTCCTTTAAATTCTGATGACCAAATTGGACTTCCATCTGTGGGATTAAGAGCATATATTAAATGATTATTTGAAGAAAGTGCAGAAGACCTGCTATTGAAATATATTGCTTTATTTAGATAATCTACATAGGCTGAACCACTTATTGGTCCAAAAGAATTTGATATGTTGGTATCAGCACCATTATTAAATTCCCAAATTTTCGATCCAGTATCAGGATTTAATGCTATTATTGAGTTGTAATTTCCGCTATTTCTCGTTCCTACAAATATGGCATCTATAACTCCTCCAAAGTCTGTAAACATTCCTGTTGGTGATGCGAGTAACATTGTGGCAAGTATGTCAGAATGCCATATTTCACTCATGTTTGTACCATTTACATCATATACTCTTCCATCCAGTGAACTTATATACACCGATAGCATTGAACTCCTCTCAACAATGACAGGTCTTGATTGAATTGGTCCATCTGTTAGAAAAGGTTTGGCATTTGTGGGCCATAAGCCATCGGGAATGTGGATTGGATGCAAAATTCTGTCATTTCCAGCAACAAAAATATAGTCGGGATAATATCCAGGTGGTGTTAAGGATGCCGCTGAAGTGTTATAAACCCACTGTATTACACCATCTGAATTGTTTACAGGTGTGGCTTTGATTTCTTTTCTAACTGAATATGCCCCGGAAGTATTATATACAAAGGCTGAAAAGTAGTATGTTGTTCCATTTGTTAAACCTGTTACGGTGTAGGAGTCAGGATTTCCGGCAGTTCCTGATTGTGAAGTTACCGCCGTGCCATCTGTAGGACTTTCTGGATAATCAGTGGTACTCATCCTAATTACAGTTTTATCATAATCTGTGATATCTGGATTTACCCATTCCAGAGTGATTTTTCCATTTTTTGCAGTGGCATTAAAGAATTCCACAGGATCTGGTAGATTATTACAATCGATTCCCCTTGCAACTATTTTAATATTGTCTATGTACCATCCTTCCTGTGTAGTACTACAGTCTGAAACAAACCTGAAACCCAATCTGATTGTTTTCCCTTTGTGACTGCTTAAATCTACAGTTACAAGTTGCCATCCTCCACTACTTCCACCCCAGGCTGGCCAGTTGTCAATGTTTGGTGGGGCACAGGCATCATCAAAAGTATAGGGATACCCCCCTTCTGGGGCTGTGAGATAGAATGTACCTGGTTCGTCATCACTTTCCACATAAAATTCTGCTCCATCGTAGACCTGAGTGCTTGAAGAAGTTTCTGTATCTATATATTGGTAAAATGTGAGTTTTATGGAATCAGAAGTTGCGGGAAGAGATATGTATGGGGAAACCAGAAATGAATCGTCATTGTTGCTATAATTTGATCCAGATCCACCGGGTTGCGCTCCGCAGTGTGCGGAGTGGGTGTGGTCAAATGCCCTTCCGGTGGAATCTGTTGCCCATTCATCCTTTGCCCCGGATGAGGCATATGTATGCCACCAACCACTATTTGTTATGTCATCAAAGTTTTCTTCGAAAATTGTGGAAGTACCAATTAAAGCCGCTGTTTCAGTTGTGTTTTCCGATAACAATCCTCCATTGCATGGACCTGAACCATCATTTGTGTGATCCTCTGCTTTTACGAGATAGTAATAGGGAATATTGCTGTCCACATTTGTGTCAAAATAGTGTGTGGTGGGAATACATGAGGCTATAAGATTTTCATCTGTGGGCTCAAAATTGGGACTTGTGCTTCTATAGACATCATAGGTAACATTTTCATTGCTACATATGCTTGTGGCAGGAGACCACTCAATGAAAAATCCACAACCATTATTGGAAACTTGAGTAATACTTGTTATTCCGTCGAAGTCAGGAGAAGTATCGCAACTTCCAGATACGGTTATTGTTTCACATGAGGACTCTCCAGAATAACACGATTCATCACTATTTGTGGCAATGATAAAGTAGGAATATGTTTCCCCGATTTCCACTTTTTTGTCTTCATATATTGTATCTGATGTTTCTCCAATCTTCTCATATTCATAGGAAGATGAGCAACTACCAGATTTTCTAAAAATAATATAGTGGTCAGCATTTGTAGAACTGTTCCACATTAAGAATACAGATTTTAATCCAGTATTGGATACGCTAAAATTTGTTGGAGTGGAAATGGGTGGGCTGCAGGAAGTACCCCAGTGTATATCTCCTGTTGCCACAAGAGCAAAGGGCTGTTTGTCAGAATCTGTTTCACCATTTCCAGGCACATTGTATCCTTTTACCTTAATGGTGTACATGCCTGTAGAGGGGGTGAGGATGTCTACCGTTTCCACATTGTTAACCCTATCGGCACTGGTTGAATTATTTGGATAGTGGGTTGCCCCGGAAGGGTCTACAACTTCTAAATCCAGGTCATTTACGAGTGCTTGAGAAGAACTTAGACTTGCGGGAGGATCTATCCAACAGAGAGTTATTTTAAGGGGATAACTTGAAGAGTTAACATAAATATAGAAGTCCTTTTCATCTCCCGTGGATAATGTATAGGATGTGTCGTCATAGACAAGTAATTTTTTCCCATCCCCATAGAAATAAAGGGAATCGTATAGATTTGGTCTTCCCCATCCCTCAATGGAGTTTGGTCTTGGATCTGGAATTTCAGTTGGGGATGAGTATTGGCCGGGGGATATATCATATGCCCCATTTAAAATTACTGCCTTGATTAAAGCAGCAGATGGATTGAAACTATCCTCTTCATTTGGTGCTCCTGATGGATAGTAGCCATCAGTGAAATATTGTCTAACAAGAGCCGCAACACCTGCCACAAGGGCAGCTGACATGCTTGCTCCACTATTATAACAGTAATATGTTGCAGTTGTGGAATCAAGTCCACAAACACCCCATCCAGTTCCAGCAGATGGATCCTGAGACCTTGTTGAAAGTATATAAGTTCCAGGGGCCACAACATCTGGTTTTATTCTATTATCCTTACAGGGTCCTCTACTGCTGAATGCTACCATTCCACTTGCATTGTCTCCCATCTCGTCATCCTTTATGGGATTTGTACTATATCTGCATGAGTTGAAGTCGTAGTAGGTAAAATTACTGGTACATGTTCCATTGTCATCAAACTGAGCTGTGGGTCTATAATTTTCAGTACTTCCTACTGTTATACAGTTTTTTGCACTTCCAGGGGATTCTATATATCCTGGGTCTATAAATCCATCCACGGTGGTGCCAGATACCGATTGACACTGCCATCCCCACCATGATCTTACATATCTTTTCCCATCAAAGCCATCATTTCCTGCTGGGAAAATGGGTAAAAAATCTTTATGGTTCCAGACGAATTCATCTAAATTGTGGGAATCTGTTGTGTATTCCCCTTCTGCATATGCCCCCCATGGACTTATATTAATTCTTGCCCCATCGTTATATGGGTCAATAAAAAGATCATTTAAATTTGCAGGAATTCCATTTAAATATCCCTCTTCATTCATTAATGACTGAATAATTAGAAGTGCCTTCGGAGCAATTCCGGCATAACAGGTCGATGGGTAGTTGTCATTTGCAGGATTTCCTCCAGAGTTGAATCCATTTCCCAGAACACTTCCAGCAACATGGGTGCCATGGCCATCGGGATCGCTCCAGTCATTGTACCTTCCAAGGGCATATTCTCCAACAACCCTCATTGGATTGGTTGTTGAACTTATGTCTCCAAAGTCTTTGTGAAGAGTTGATAGATTTCCTGTATCAAGTCCCACATCTGCTTGATCTACTATTATTCCTTCTCCATGTATTCCCTTTTCCCAGACCTTTTCCACGTTGAGTAAAGGTCCACTTCCTCCGGGAGTGCCTGTTGAAATATTATCACTGCTTCTTGCTATGTTATTGCAAAGGTTATACTCAAATTGTGGTTCAATCCACATACATCCCTCAAAGGATGCTATTTCCACAACATTATTGAGGGGTATGGTGGCTAAAATTGTGTTGAATTCCCCTTTTACAAACTTTTTATATTTTAAAACATTGCAGTTTTTATCTTTTAAAAAGGAAATAACTTCTTCCTCATTTACTTCTGGAAAATATGTGATTTTTACCTTCAGATTTTCTATTCCATCTTCCTGTAGTTGAAAGATAATTGGATCTATCCTGAAGGTTTCATCGTATAGATGTATCCATCTTACATTTTTGTTAAGAAGAAGACTTGTCTTTAGATTAAGATTTCCATATACAATGTATCCATTTTGTGGAATATAGCCATATATTTTTCCCCCGTTATTGAGTATCAATTCTCTCCAACTTTTCTTAATCTTCCCTCTAAATTGGACAATGAAATATTTTGTATGGGAAGTGCTACTTTTTTTAAGTTGGGTCCAGATTTCACTAAATTCTGGAGGGGCATCAGTTGAAAATTCTCCAATTTTGAACCTCAATATATCGTTTGAAAAGGGATTGTCAACGATAGGTGTTTTTGCCATCAATATTTCGCTGGCTCTTCTTATATCGTCTTTTGAAATATCCTGAAAAGATTTTCCAAAAGTAAACAGGGAGAGAAATAATATCAAAAATAGCAAATATATTAATTTCCTCATTTCCCACCTCCCTGTTTTTCTTCCTATTTATATTATTAAACATTTTAGATGATTTGTCTCAAAAATGTTATGAAAAAATTTAAAAAAAATAAAAAATAGTGATAAAAATCACTTAATTGCCTTGATTTTGAAACCCAGGGTGAAATTTTTACTTTTATCAAATTTGTCCATATAGTATAAAATTGGTGATAGAAGAATTGGAACTGGCAAAAATATTAAAAATAAAATCCAGAATATACTTTTTTGAAAAAATGTAAGGAGGTTAAAGAGCCTTCTTGAAAAGAGCCAGAAAAAACCTCCAATGGGTTCAATATATTCTATCTTTAATTTTGATTCTTTTAAGAGAACCTTTGCTCCACTTTTTGTAAATCTGAAAAAGTCATTTGGTATTTGATGGTATTCCCACATGAAGGGGATAATGAGAAATAATTTCCCTCCTTTTTTTAAAATTCTGCTGATTTCCTTTAGCGCAACAAGGGGATTATCTATGTGTTCAAGGGTTACAATTGATATGACAAGGTCAAAGGAATTGTCTTTGAATGGAAGTTGTTTTAAATCTCCCTGAATATCTATTTTCCCATAATTCCAGGATTTATCACCTACTCCCATGTCAATTCCAATGAAATTTGCTCTGGGAAATTTATCCTTTAGTTTGTTTTCTCCACATCCTGCATCTAAAATATTCATACCTTCGAAATTGTATCTTTCAGATAATTTTTTAATTTCTATTTGAATGTTGTATAAAAAGGGATCCAGATATTTAAATATAAATCTGGGTAAGATCTTTAGTGAAATTTTTTTGAGAAAGGGATTAATTTTCTGCTCTTTTTGTTGTGGATTCATTTTCAAAATAGCAATTTCCTCTTCTCATAAAGTGAAGCATTCTACCCCACCGTGTTTTATAGAAATAAATTACTCTGTAGAGATATAACTTTATGATATCACCTGGATTATTTACCTCATGAACTCCACTGTAGTTTTTATCTGGAAAGGCCTCTTTTAAGATTTCGTCGTCGGGGAATGACCAGATAATTACAAGTGGTTTCCCAAATATATAATCTTCAGGTACTGTGCCCCAATCCCTGCTATCTGAACTGTCATCTCTGTTATCTCCCATCATAAAGTAGTGGTGTGGAGGTATTTTTAGAGGTGGCATATTTCTTAAAAAATAGGGGGCATCTTCTCCTAATTCGTGGTAGACATATGGCTCAATAAGTTTTTTACCATTTATAAATACTTGATTGTCAATTATTTCTATTGTCTCTCCTGGAAGACCTATAACCCTTTTCACATATGGGACTAAAAAATGTCTTTTGTCCGGAGCCTTAAAAACAACTACATCTCCCCTTTTTATTTTATATCCAATACCCAGTGCCCTTGAGATGGGGAAGTGATTTGCCATTATGGTTAGTTTATCAACCAAAAGTCTGTCTCCAACAAGGAGATTGTAATCTCCAAGTGTTTCCCCTGTTCCGGGAATTATTCTATTTGGTGGTGTATCCATTGATGGTGTCGGAACAGCCATTGGGTGTAACAGAAAGGTAACTACAAAAAGGGCTATTTCAAGACATATCAAAATGGCAACTGCATATTCTCGAAATACCTCATAGGGAGTCTTTTTTTCCTTTTTTTTATTTTTCTTTTTGCCCATTTTTTTCCACTTTATTTAAATAAAGGTGAATTTTACCAAATCTTTTTTAGGAATATAAGGAAATTTTTTGTATAATTATATTTAAAAGATGGATGGAGGATTAATGAAAGAGGCAATAAAAGTTTTTAAAGCACTTGCTGATAAAAACAGATTGAGGATTGTGAAGGCTTTGATGGTGAGGCCACTTTGTGTGTGTGAATTGCAAAAAATCCTTAATATTTCACAGCCAAGTGTTTCTCACCATTTGAAAATCTTATCTGAAGCTGGAATCATTGAATATGAAAGAGATGGACAGTGGATGGTGTATAACCTTGTTGAAAATCCAGATTCAAAACCTTTATTTGATGTAGTCTCTTCACTTAGAGAATGGTTTGAGAATGATGAAACCATAAAAAAAGATAGATATATTATAGAAAAGTTGAATAAAACAGATATTTGTTATGGAGAGAATGACAATGGATAAAAAGGTTATCGTAATTGCTGATGACGACCCAAATATGAGGAAACTTGTGGAAATGAGTATAAAGAATGACGATTATGAAATTTATTCATTTAAAAATGGGAGGGAAGTTATTGAATTTTCAAGTAGAAAGAAAATAGACCTTGCCATTTTAGATGCCCTTATGCCCGGAAAACATGGTTTTGAAGTTGCAAAGTTACTTAAGGAAAATCCACTTCAAAAGGGAATTAAGGTATTTATTCTTACTTCAATATATACTCAAAAAAAATATGAACTGGATGCCACAATTGAATGTGGTGTTGATGAATATCTATATAAACCTTTTGATCCAAAAGTTTTGAGAAAGAAGGTTGCGGAATATCTTTTGGGATAAGTGGGGGATTATTTAAATGGAAACTTTTGAAAAGGCGCTTTTTGTTCACACTACTCCCTTTGAAACACATATTGCGTTAACTGAAAATGGGAAATTGGTGGAGTATTATGTTGAAAGGAAAAAGGATAAGGGGTTTGTGGGAAATATCTATAAGGGAAAGGTGGAAAGGGTTCTTCCGGGACTGCAATCTGCATTTGTGGATATAGGACTTGATAAAAATGGTTTTTTATATGTGGCGGATTTTACTGAAATTTTCAAAGATTCAGAAGAAATTTTTTTTAATGGGGATGATTTAAATCATGAAGGGGAAGTTAAAAGGGATGAGAATGCTGTTAATAATAAAAAAAGTGAAGAAATGGAAACAGTTCCCAAGGTAGAGGTGGAAAAGGAAGTTTTAGTGGAATTAAAATCCTTTTCAAATGAGCAACCCGATTCAGAAAATGAAGATATCAACTTTGAGAGGCTTTATTTTTCTGAAACCAGTAATTCCTTTTCAATTTCCATGACGGGAGAAGAAATTCCATTTTCCAGAAAAAGGAAAGGTAAGAACAACTTGAACTTTGCATATAAAAATGACTATATGAATATTTCGAGGCGTATGAAGGAAGGACAGGATATTATTGTTCAGGTCATGAAGGATCCCATTTCCACAAAAAGTGTAAGGCTTACTTCTTATGTCGCATTGCCTGGGAGATATGTTGTCTATTTGCCCACCTTTAAAAGGGTGGGGGTTTCAAAAAAGATATCTTCAAAGGAAGAGAGAAAGAGATTAAGAGATCTTGTTAAGGGTTATATCGAGGGGAAAAACATTGGTGGTTTTATTGTAAGAACTGCAAGTGAAGGTAGGAGTGAAGAGGAGATAATTGAGGATATTAATTTTTTGACGAGGCTATGGTCTAAAATATTAAAGAGAAGTAGAGAGGTGAAGTCACCCTCTCTTTTATATGAAGAACCGGGATTGCTTGAAAGAGTGATAAGGGATAAAGTAGACTCTTCCTTTGGGGAAATATGGGTTGATAGTGAAGAGACTTATGCAATTTTGCTTGAATTTTGTGAGATTTTTATGCCAGAACTAATTGAGAGGGTAAAATTTTACGCCGGTGAAGAGAAGATTTTTGATTATTTCAACATTTCAAATGATCTTAAAAAGGCTTTTAGAAGAAAGGTATGGTTAAAAAGTGGTGGATTTATCATTATAGACCATACGGAGGCTCTGGTGTCCATTGATGTAAACAGTGGAAAGTTTATTGGAAAGGGTAAAAATTTTGAGGAATCTGTAACACAGACAAATCTTGAGGCTGCAAGGGAAATAGCAAGACAAATAAGATTGAGAAATTTAGGTGGGATAATAGTTATAGATTTTATAGATATGGCTGATAAAAAAAATAGAAAAAGTGTTTTAAATGTTTTGACAGAGGAATTAAAGAGGGAGAGAACACCAGTAAAGATTTTGCCGTTTAATGAATTTGGTCTTGTAATTCTTACAAGAAAAAGAGTTCAATCCTCCCTTGAGAAAATATTTTCTCAGAAATGTGTAATGTGTGGTGGAAATGGTTTTATTAAATCCATTCCTTCCATGTGTTATGAGATATATGAATCTGTTTTAAAAATGAAAAACTCCTTTTCCGGAAAAAATATTGTAATAAGAGCACATCCTCTGGTTATAGAAGCGCTTAAAACAGAAGAAAAGGATGTTGTGGAAGAGATTGAAAAACTTTTAATGATAGATGTTGTTTTAATAAAAGATGTGGCTATGGACATTGATAAATATAGCATTGAAGATGTGATTTAAGTTTTTTAAAAGACATACCACATACCTTAAATTTTGTGTCTGACGGATTATAACAGAAAATATATCTATTTATTATTTATTTATTCTTTAAATTTCACAACGAAAAGTGGAAAAGGCGTCAGGCAAAAAAGTCAAAAGGGAAAAGGGGACAGACCTATACTGTAAAAAAGAGAAAAGCAGTGAACATTTTTCTTCTTTATAAACCTTCTGGATGGTATTTGGATGGAAATAAAAACAAAGTAAAGAAAGGCATCAGGCAAGATTTTAGATTTGAGATTTGGGACTGAGATTTGGGTTTTGGGGAAAGGTCTCTTAAGGAAAGTGTCAGGCTAAAATAATCGAATTCCTCCCACAACCCCCACTGTGGGCTTATAGGAAAGATAAGAAGAATTGAAAATTCAGGAAATTCAGAATTTAGAGTAATTTAGAGAGTAATTTAGTGTCAGGCAGAAAATTCAAGAAAAGTTTAAGGGCTTTTAGGGCAGGCAAATAAGAGAAAAAACTTAATTTTGGCAAAAGTAAAATCTTTTAGCAAAAACCAATGATTAAAGAAAATCTCTTTTTTATCCTATAAGCCTATAAGTTTTTAGGAAGGCATTTAGGTAGGAAGTATTCAGGAAGGAA
>JAMOQF010000126.1 GCA_027064125.1 Acidobacteriota bacterium | reverse complement strand
TGGGATTTGAACTGGAAAGTCTGCCTGTTGCGGCAACTGTTTGATGTAGTGTGGTGTGAAGTCTCCCATCTTCATCTGAAATGTATGTTGGAAGAGGATCTATATATGTGGATTTTAATTTCTGTAATTGTCTGTATTCTAAAATTTTTTCGGGCAGTGGATGGATCAGAGAGAGTTCTTCAAGTACTTCAACACCTGTGCTGTAGGATTTTGTCTTTTTCGTTTTTTTAATAACTGGCAGGTTTAACTTCTCAAATAGAATAACCCCTAATTGTTTTGGGGAGTTTATATTGAACTCTTCTCCTGCAAGTTCATAAATTTCTTTTATGAGCCTTTCAATTTCTCCTTTAAGTTCTCTGGAAAGTTCTTCGCATTTTTTCTCATCCAGTAAAATTCCCGATTTTTCAATGTGATTTAAAACAGGAACAAGTGGCTTTTCGATTTCTTCATAAATTTTTTGTAGGTTTTCCTCATTTAATTTTTTAATGAGTGGAGGATATATATCGCCAATTACCTTAGCCCTTTCCCCAAAGTATATTCTGTAGGTTTCAAGGTCTTTTTCCTTTAAATTGTAGATATCTTCTCTTTTAAATCCCTCTGGTATGGTAAGTTCTTTTCCCGCATAGGAAATCGCAATTCTTTCAATGGAGTGTTCTTCTTCTGGATGTAAGAGATAGTGGATCAATTTTATGTCTTCAAAGTTCTTTAAAAATTTTTCTTTTATTGATTTACTTCTGTAAAAGATTTTTTTGCCCCTTTCTCCTATCTTCCTTTCAAATTCCACTTCATTTAATTCAAAGACTTCTTTCCCCTTTTTTACAAAAAAAGAAACAGGAGATCTCCCTGTGCTCACCACAAAAATATCTATTTCTTCATTTTCTTTGACGCTTAAATCTTTAACTTTACCCCAGTTTATCTTTTTCACATCTTTTTCTTTTTCTGAAATAAATTCCCCAATTAAGGATTTGAATTCATATTCCAATAGTAGATTCTTTAATCTTTTAAGGTCTGGTCCTTCTACTTTGAAATTTTCAAAGTCAATCTCAATTGGTATATCAGGATTTAATTTCACAAGGTCCCTTGAGAGTAAAATTTGCTCTCTATTTTCTTCGAGGGATCTTCTTATCTTTTCCTTTTTTATTTTTTCCAGGTTTAAATAGAGATTTTCAATGTTTTCAAATTGGGATAAAAGTTTTGCTGCCGTTTTTACACCAATTCCGGGGGCCCCCGGGATATTATCTGAACTGTCTCCAACAAGGGCTAAAAAGTCAACAATCTGGTTTGGTTTAACCCCAAACTTTTTTTCAATTTCACTTTCATCGTATACCTTTTCATATTTTGTGTCGAGGATGAGACACTTCTCATTTACAAGTTGATATAGATCTTTGTCGGAAGAAATAATATATACTTTAAAGGAATTTTCCTGGGCTTTAAGGGATATCTTAGCAATTATATCATCTGCTTCAAATCCGGGAACCTCAATTATCGGGATATTGAAGGCTTTACAAAATTCAACGATCACTGGTAATTGCTTTACAAGATCTTCCTCCATGGGTTTACGGGTGGCTTTATATTCTTTGTATTCAACATGTCTGAAGGTGGGGGCGTCGGCATCTTTTATTAGTGCCAGATATTTAGGTCTATACTTTTTTATGAGGGTTTTTAACATTGATACAAAGCCAAAAATTGCATTTGTTGGAAAACCATCACTCCTTGAGAGGCCCCTTATGGCGTAATATGCCCTGTAAACCTGTGACATCATGTCAATCAGATATAATTCCTTCATTTTTTTTTATCCTTAAAATAGTTTTTTGCCTTTTTTATAACCCAGATATCTGTAGCCTTTCTCAGTTACTATTCTTCCTCTGGGAGTTCTTTCTATAAGCCCCAGTTGCATTAAAAATGGTTCATAAATATCTTCAATTGTGTCCCTTTCTTCTCCTGTGATTGCTGTGAGAGTTTTAAGTCCAACGGGGCCCCCATTAAATTTCTCTATAATTGTTACCAAAAAGTCTTTTAGGGTCATATCTATTCCATTTTCATCTATTTTAAGTAGTTCAAACATTTTTTTTGCAAGAACTTCATCTATTTCTTTTTTATCTTCAACCACTGCAAGATCCCTCACCCTTTTTAACAGTCTGTTTGCAATTCTTGGTATTCCCCTTGACCTTTTTGCTATTTCAAGAGCCCCTTCTTCAGTTATTGAGACTCCAAGTTTCTCTGATGATTGTTTAATAATTTCCCCCAATTCCTTTACTGAATAGAAATTTAATTTTTCCACCATTCCAAATCTTGCCCTTAGAGGTGGAGTTAGAAGTCCAATTCTTGTGGTGGCTCCAATTAGGGTAAAGTGTGGAATTTCAAGCCTTATGGTTTTTGCTCCCGGTCCCTCTCCTATTACAATGTCTATTTGAAAATCTTCCATGGCTGGATATAAAATTTCTTCCAGGGAAGAAGGTAGTCTATGAATTTCATCTATAAAGAGGATATCTCCCTCATTTAGGTTGGTTAAAATTGCTGCCATGTCTCCCTTTTTGTCAATTGCAACTCCTGAGGTTATTTTAATACTTACTCCCATTTCCCTTGCAATCAGGATGGAAAGAGATGTCTTTCCAAGTCCGGGAGGCCCATAGAAAAGTATGTGATCAAGAGGTTTTTTCCTCTTTTGAGCAGAATAAATGGCGATTTTGAGATTTTTTATGAGTTCCTCCTGCCCAATATATTCAGAAAAATTTATAGGACGAAGACTCTTTTCTAAAAATTTTTCCTCTTCAGTTGTATCCGGTTTAAAAAAATCATTTTTTTTTGCCATATTTATATTCCAGAAAGCATTGTAAGGGCTTTTCTTATTAATTCTTCAATTTTTAAATTTTTTTCCTTGGTGAGAATTTTTTCCACCACTTTTTCCACATTTTTCTTTGAATAACCCAGATTTATAAGGGCTGAGGTTAAATCTTCCCATACCTCTTTCTCTTTAATTTCACCACCCACACCTTCAAGAAATTTTTTGGAGAATTTTTCCTTTAATTCATAGCACAATCTTTCAGCACTCTTTTTACCTATTCCGGGAATTTTGGTGATTTCTTTTATGTTGTGATTGACTATGTTTTGAATTAAGGTGTTCAAATTAGGTTCACTTAAAAGAGCAAGAGCCGTTTTTGTACCAATTCCCGGAACTTTTATAAGTTCCAGAAATATATCCCTTTCCTTTTCTGTCAAAAATCCAAATAGAACAGGCCTTTCCTCTTTTAAAAAATTCTCTACAAATATTTTTAATTTCACCCCTGCTTCAGGTAATTTGTAGTAGGTTGAGAGGGGAATGAGAATTTTAAAACCCACATCATTGCTTTCTAATATAATGTATTGTGGTTTCTTTTCCTTTACTATCCCCTTTAAATAACTATACATCGTATTTTACCTTTTCCAGGAAGAGTCCCTTTGCAGGAGATGTGGGCCCTGCCTCTTCTCTTTTTCTTTTGTTAAAAATTTTATTTACATCTTCTGGCATTAACTTACCTTTACCTATTTCTATAAGAGTTCCCACAATGTTTCTAACCATTTTGTGTAAAAATCCATTGGCTTCAATTTTAAATATTAGCAGGTTTCCCCTTTTTTTTAAAGTTGCCATTTTCACAACTCTCACATTATTTTCCTTTTGAGACCTTTTTACACAAAAGGATGTAAAATCTTTTTTACCAATAAAGTATTTTAATGATTCCTCCATTAGTTTGAAATTTAATTTTTGTTTTACACAGTAGCAAAATGGTTCCATAAAGGGAGATGCGTAGGGCCTGTTGTATATCTGGTATCTGTAGATTTTTGAGGATGCGTTTTTTTGAGCATCGAATTGAGGATCAACGTATTTAATATTTTTTATCCTTATGTCCTTTGGTAGATTGTTGTTTAATATGATAAAAAGTTTCTCCGGAGGAATGAAATCTGGGGCAAAAAAGTTTGCTACCTGTCCAGTTGCATGTACTCCAGCATCGGTTCTTCCTGCTCCTTTTACCTTTATTTTCTCTTTGTATAAGTTTAAAAGTACTTCTTCAATTGTTCCCTGAATGGTAGGGTCATTTTTTTGCTTTTGCCATCCACAATACCTTGTGCCAATGTATTCAACTAAAATTTTATGGTTTCTTAATTTAGCCATTAAGTTTCTTTTTACTACCAGGTTTTTCAATGGGTATTCCCTTTTTACAAAGAGGACATGAATCAGGGGAATAGGTCTTAAAATTTAACCTTATGAGATACACAAAGGGATATTCAAAAGGATTTTCTTCTTTACCCCGGTTTGCAATTGCTGAAATTCCCACAACTTTTCCTTTGGCGTTTTCCACAAGGTTTATTACCTCTTTTACTGATCCACCAGTTGTGACCACATCTTCCACAACTAAAATATTTTCTCCTTTTTTTATTGAAAAACCTCTTCTTATCGTCATTTTTCCGCTATCATCTCTTTCTGCAAATATGTTTGGAACACTTAATTGACGGGATAGTTCATAGCCTATGAGTATCCCTCCAATTGCTGGAGAGATGACCTTGTCTACTTTTATTCCGGAAGAGAAAATTTTTTCCCTCAGGAGTTTACACAATTCTTCTGAATAATCGGGATATTGAAAAACCCTTGCACACTGCAGGTATTTGTCGCTGTGTAGTCCTGAAGATAGAAGAAAATGACCTTCAAGTAAACTTTCACTTTTTTTCAAAATTTCTAATATCTTTTCCTCCATAGGTGGTCATCCTTTTATGATGAATAAGGAATAAAGATAGCAGAAAAATAAGAAATGTCAAATTTACGTTTTTGTGAATTTATTGTATGAACATTTGCAGTAGTAGATAATTATTGAACATTTTGAAAATATTTCTTGACAGAATGCCTCTTTTTCTGCTATTTATTAAATCAGTTAGTAAGGAATTCTTTGTGAGGTAAAAGATATTATGTTTTTTAGAAAACAAAAGAGACCAGTTGGCTGTGACATTGGATCTTATTCCGTTAAAATTGTAGAATTAAAACCCATAAAAAAAGGTGAGTATGAACTGCTTCACCTTGGTATTAAAGATTTACCCCCCGATACAATTGTAGATGGGGCAATTATTGATAGAATTCCTGTTGCAAATGCCATTAAGGCAATATATGAAGAACAAAAGATTAAAAACAGGAAAATTGCCACATCTATTTCAGGTCATTCAGTAATTATTAAAAGAGTAAATGTTCCCGCTCAAAGAGAGGATGAACTTGAGGAATCCATAGAGTGGGAAGTTGAGCAGTACATCCCATTTGATTTATCGGAGGTAAATCTGGATTATCAGGTTGTCAAAACAAATCCTGACGATGGGTCTATGGATGTCCTGGTTGTTGCTGTCAAGAAGGAAAAAATAGAAGATCAGGTGAGCGTTATTAACCTTGCCGGTAAAGAAGCTGCACTGATTGATGTTGATGCTTTTGCTCTCCACAACGCGTTTCTTTATAATTATCCCGATGCATCTTCCCTTGTTACTGTGTTGTTAAATATTGGGGCAAGTATTACCAATTTAGTTATAGTAAAGGGCGAAGAGGTTATGTTTACGAGGGATCTATCTGTGGGAGGTAATCAATATACCAGTTATTTGCAGAAGGGACTTGGTGTGAGTTATGAGGATGCTGAGAAGTTGAAGAAGGGAGAGTTAACCAGTGATTCCATATCAATGGATGAGGTAAACAATATAATTAATCAGGTTTCTGAAACGCTTGAACTTGAATTGAGGAAGACTTTTGACTTTTTTAAAACTGCAAATGGTGTAGATAGAATCGACAGAATTTTAATCTCTGGTGGAGCAGTACACACTAAGGGATTAATTGAATTTCTCTCCGAAAGATTTAAATTGCCCATAGAAGTTTTTAATTCCTTTAAGAGAATTAGTTATAATCCTGCAGAGTTTCCCAAATCGAAACTGGGAGAGATCTCTCCAAAGGTTGCTGTGGCTATGGGCCTTGCAATGAGAAACTTGTAATTAAGATATTTGGAGGTCAAATGGCAAAGATAAATTTATTAAAAGAAAGGAAAATTTCTGAGAAGGGACCTTCAGGTGTCCCATCGGAAGCCAAGCCTATTCAGGCCATTTTGATTATTGCTGTCCTTCTTATTGTTGGTATAGGTTTTATTGCGTGGTATTGGGTAACTCTTAATAACAAGTACAATATGGCTAAGGAAAAATATGAGAGTCTTGAAAAGGAAGCTCAGAATTTAAGACACATTAAAGAGATGGCACAAAAGTATAAGAAGTTGAAAGATCTCCTTCAACAGAGGAAAGATATTATTGAAAATTTAAAGAATTCTCAATCTGGTCCCGTTGAGATGATGAATGCATTCGTCAAGAGTTTACCTGCAGAAAATCCAAGGTTGTGGTTTTCTTCGCTTGATGAATCGAGAACAGGAGATGGAGAAAATGTGGTGGTGGATGGAATGGCTCTTGATGTTTATGCCTTTTTGGATTTTGTATCTGCTTTGCAAAAAACAGGGTATTTTGATGATGTGAGTATGGTTTACTACAATAAAAAGAATTCCAAAAAGGATAATACCCAGTTGACAAAATTTGAGATTTCTTGTACAAAGAAAATAAAAAAATCCATTAATGAGGGTAAATAATGGCAGAAGTAAAAGAAACGCCCTTATGGCAGAAAGTATTAATAATTATTGTTTTGTTTGCTCTCATATTTTTTGGCTTAAATGCGATGATATTTAAGAATAAGAGAGCAGAGACTAAAATGCTTAATACTAAAATTGAGGCACTTCAAAAAGAAATAACGGAATTACACGCTTTTCAGGATAAAAAAGCGCGCTATGAAGAGGAGTGTAAGACTTTAAAGGAAGAACTGGATAAGTTAAAATCCATGTTACCCAAAAGTAAAGAAACTGATCAACTTGCAAGGAAACTGGAACTTCTTGCTAAAAATACCTCTGGGCTTGAAATAAAAATGTTTGAGCCTCAGAGAAGAAAAAATTATGATTTTTATTATGAACTTCCCATAAAGTTTGAAGTTCTGGGAAGTTTTCACGCCCTTGGAAAGTTTTTTGAAAAGGTGGCCAATTTTGAGAGAATTTTAAATGTCTATGATTTGAAATGTGAAACATTAAATAGTGGTGATGTGGCAGGATTCACATTAAAAGCATCTTTTATTGCAAGTACTTATGTATACACAGGCGAAGATAGTGAAACTATTAAATAAAATTTTAAAGAGGAATGGTGCAATGAATAAAAAAAGCGTTCTTTTATTGTTATTCTTGTTTTTAATAGGTTCTTTTCTTTTTTCTCAGGATGTTAAAAATGATGAGGGCTCATCTAATGAAGAACCTATTATTATTAAGCATAGAGCTGCTTATAATCCTGCAGGTAGAATTGATCCATTTGTGAATTTAATAGAAAGAAAGAAGTTGCTTAACAAGAAGGAAGAGGCAAAATTAAAGAAAATTCCTTCATTTGAGGAAAGACAGAGTAAATATCCCGGAATTAGAGGGATTTTGGTATCAGAACTCAATTTAGTTGGTGTTGTGGATACCCCCAGAGGGAAGGTTGCAATGTTTAATTGTGTGAAAGATAACATGTCCTATTTTTTGAAGGTTGGAGAGAGGGTGTACAATGGTGTTTTAAAAGAGGCATATCTCGGTTCGGAAATGGGGAATGCAAGTGTTGTTTTTGACAAGGTACTTGAATATACCGATGGACATGTAAAACATATAAGAGTCGTAATAAAACAGGAAGATTAAAAAATTGTTATATTTGGAAAGGAGGCATTTAATGAAGCCCACAAAATTGCTCCTTTATGTTACTGCCCTAATGGCAATTATTTTATTATTAGGTGCTCAAGTTTTTGCAGTATCTGCCAGAAGTTTGAAGTATGAAGTCAATAAAAATGGCGATGTCAAAATTTTATTGAGCACTGACAAAGGTGTATCATATACCTCATTTTCTCCTGATAAGCACTGGATTGTAATTGATTTGCTTGGTTGTAGTATGAGTAATCTGGAACCAGTCTACAATTTAAAGTCTGATGTGGTTAATTACATTAAGACATCCAAAAGTGCTCGTGGTGTAAGACTTGAAATTTCTCTTAAGATGGATTCAGATGTCAACATAGTTCCTCAGGGTAAGTATTTGATAATAACGATTAAGAAAAAAGTTAAAAAGGTTGCATCTTCTAATTCTATGTTGAAGGAAGTGAAATTTGACACAAGTGAAAATGGTTTTAAACTAAATCTCAAGGGAACTGGTTTGACAAAATATAGAAAGTTTTATCTCACAGATCCAGATAGATTGGTTGTGGATCTTCTTGGTGCTGGATGCCCATTTAACAGGAAAAATATCCTGGTGAATGATGGGCTTGTTAAGAGAGTTAGAATATCCAGATTCCAAAATCAAAATCCCAAAATTGTTAGGGTTGTTCTGGATTTAAATAAGAAGGTAAACAATGCTAAAATAATAAAGAGAAGTGGCGGTCTGTCAATCACCCTTGGAAAATATTCTGAAGAAAATAGTGAAGTTAGAATAACTGATGGAAATGTGACAAGAATAAAAGTTCCTGTTGTTAAGCCTAAAAAGGTTGAGAATAAAAATAGAAGAAAAGAGGTTAGATTTTTCAGAAATAATAGGGTGCACAATGCAGGACCAAATCCAGTAAATTATATTACCGATGACACAAAAGAGAGTGTAAAATATACCGGTGAGCCCATTACCCTTGATCTTAAAGATGCAGATATCATTGACTTCTTTAGATTGATAAGTGAACTTGAAAATCTAAACATTGTGGTTGATCCAAGTGTACATGGAACCATTTCAATAAAAGTTAAAAATGTTCCCTGGGATCAGGTATTTGACCTTGCTTTAAAAAATAATGGACTTGATAAAGTTATTGAAGGTAATGTGGTAAGAATTGCTACTCTTGATGCCCTTCGTGAGGAGGCTAAGAAGAGAAAAGAGGCTGAATTTGAAAGATCAATTAGGACAGAAATAATACCCCTTAACTATGTGGATGGACAAAACTTGATAAAGTTCTTAGGAGATGTCTTTGTTTCACATGGTGGAGGAAAGGGTGCCATTGCATATGATGCTCAGAGCAACACAATTATTATAAGAGACATTCCGGATAGAATTGCCGAGATAAAAAAAGTTATTTCCACCCTTGATGTGCCTCAGAGACAGGTTGAAATAGAGGCAAGAATACTTGCTGCAAGTAGAAGTTTTGCGAGATCTATAGGTATTCAGGCTGGGTTTGTCGCTGGAAACCTTGAAAGAATTACAGTTGGTGGTACAAACACCTTTGCAGGGTTAAGTGGTTATAGACCTGCAGCAACTGTTAAATCTGGTTATGTGGCTGGAAATCCGGCAACTGGTAAGGGAGCTTCAGAATCAAACGTATCTGAGTCTGCTGCAATAGTTCCCGGTGGAAATGGAGATAAAGGTAATTACAACATTAACTTGCCTGCTGAAGGTGCAACTTCAGGTATTGGTATTGCCGTTGGTAATATTTTTGATACTTTCCTGCTTGATGCCTCACTTACTGCTGCTGAAAGTGAGGGGAAAGTCAGAATAATTTCCCAGCCAAAAATTCAAACGCAAAATAACCAGCCTGCTACAATTGAACAAGGGTTGCAATTTCCGGTTCAGACAGTTGAAAACAACACTGTAACCACAAGATTTTTCTCAGCATCACTTATGCTTCAGGTATTGCCGACCATTACCGATGAAGGTACCGTTAATATGTTGATTAAACTTGAAAACAATAGGGCTGATTTTTCAAAAACAGTTAATGGAATTCCTTCAATTGTAACCAGCAGATCAGAAACAAATGTTTTGGTGGCTGATGGTGGAACTACAATGATTGGTGGAATTTTGATAGATCAGGAAGAGAATCATCAGGATAAGGTACCTCTTTTTGGAAGTATCCCAATTATAGGTAATTTATTTAAGAGGCAGACAAAATCAAAGGATTCAAAGGAAGTGTTGTTCTTCTTGACGCCGAGAATAGTTAGATAATGTTTTTCTGAAGAAAAAAGAGCAGGGAAGATTATTTATGAAATTTAAAGATTCTTTAGATATGATTGTTGAAAATGTTGAAGATACTTTAGCTGCATTGATTGTGGGAATTGACGGAATAATAATAGAGAAGTCGATTAATGAGGGGGAATTTGATGAAAAATTAAATTTGGAATTAATTGCAGCCGAAAAGACTTCCCTGCTCAAATCTTCTTTAAGAACTGCTGATGATATTGACATTGGAGAACTTGAGGAGTTAAATCTTTTTACTGAAAGATATTGTTTTTTGATTAAGTTGATAACAAAAGAATATTATTTTTTGGTAATAATGAAAAGAAGCGGCACATATGGAAAAAGCCGCTTCCTTTTAAAAAAGGCCAAACTGATTTTAGAAAAAGAATTCATCATTTAGTTTCTTTACAAAACTTAATTCCCCTGTAAAATAATATTTAATTTTTCTTTGGGCTTTGTCTTGTATAGGAAAGCTTTAACCATCTTTTTTTTGCTTCTTTTTATTATTATTCCAATATTTCACCATCATATATTAGATTTTTCAGGAACTAAACTCATAAATGGTAGTGATAGAG
>JAMOQF010000125.1 GCA_027064125.1 Acidobacteriota bacterium | reverse complement strand
ATAACATTTCTCAAGTTCAGGTTTGTCCCCATTTTCCATTTCTTTAATTTATTTCCAATTTGCCTCCCCTAAATACTCCCTAAAGGTTTATAGAGGGTTTATGGAGAGGAGAAACGAGGACTTAATTGTTGCTTTTTACCAGATTTAAGTTTTTCTTTTTACTTGACACCTAAAAAGCCATCTAATGATTTCCGAAAAGAAATAGACCATACAAAAAAAATTTTCAGGCACAGATTGGAGGTTATAGACATTAACAATTATAGGAAAATTTTAGGATTTCTATTTGTTGACTACATGGTAGAAGGGTTATGATTGCACTTTGTAAGTTGTAAACCTGTTGGAAGAATCCTTTTTGCCCTGCTTCTTATAGAACATGGAAAATTTAGTTTCCATTTCCATTATTTGTATTGAATCTTTTAATTTTTTAAGTGATATCTATATCAGAAATTAATTTGGTGAAAAAACAATTTATTTCAGATGGTTGATTTATCTTTCCAGAATCTATGTATGATATTGCCGGACACTTTCTACAAATTTTGTTATATTCGCATGAGAGACATTTTTTCCAGTCCTTTAATTTTAAGTTTCTGATTTCTAAAAGGTTTGGAGAGTTATGCCATATATCGCTGAAGGTCTTTTCCATTAAATTTCCACAATTTAATTTTAAAAAGGGACAGGGATTTACATTTCCATAGGGGTCTATGGAAAGAAATCTGCTACCAGCTGAGCAAATATTTTGTTCCGGGTCAATTGAAATTTCCCCAATAAACTTTTCATAAAGGTGGGGAAACCTTGAAAAAATTTTTTTAAGTTCCTTTTCTTCAGGAATTAGATATTTATATGATTTATTATCTTTCATAGATGGATATATTACATAGTCAATTGAAATGTTTTCAAAATTTTCCTTTTTCAAGAGTTCAAGAAGGTTTATGTAAAAATCCATGTAATTTTTAAAGAGAATGAACTTTATCGTGATTTTGAAGTTTTTCTGAAGTAATAACTTTATATTTCGCAGGACTTTTTTAGGATCATACAGGGAGATTTTTTCAGGGTATATTGAGATTTCGAAATTTACACTTTTATCTATTTTTTCAACTATTTTTTCATTTATAAGAGATCCATTTGTAAAGATGGATACAACAAATCCCATTTCAACGGTTTTATTCAATATTTCTAAAAAGTCTTTTCTTAAAAAGGGTTCCCCTCCACTATAGGTTATGAAAAGGGTCCCGCTTTTTTTGAGGGCATTTAAAATTTCAAAGATTTTTTCCTTTTTTAATTCCTTTTCTTTACGGGAAAACTTGTAGAAACAGTGGCTGCAATTGAAATTACATCTATAGGTTATTTCAAATAATACTGAAATTGGGATTTTTTTGTGGAAACTTTTTTTAAGTATTTCGTCAAATCTGTTCAATAAATTTTCTCCCATTTAAACTAAAATAAAGATAATGTTGTTTTTTCTTCGATAGAAATTCAAGTATGAGATTGTAGTTTGAATTTTTTGGAACATTTTTCAAGAAAAGTTTTATCCCCTCTTTAAAATCTATTTTTTTCACTTTGTTTTCTTTACTTTTTATGAGGTAAAAAATTCTGTCAACTATTCTACATTCTATTTTATTAAAAAAACCAAAAGGGGTTGTTTGTGCGTAAAAATCTTCCTTTTGCTTTGTAATTATTAGTATATCATCATTTAACGTTTTTTCTCTTATAAATGAACATATTGTGGATTTGCCACCACCTGATTCCGCAATGAATAAATTTACAAATTTTTTTCCCCCTATTATCCCTCCTCCATGTAGTATAAAAGAATTTTTACTGTATTTTGTAATGTATTTTGAGATTGCTATTTTGACTATCTGGGGTATTGGGGGATGGGGAATGAGTATTAAATTTTTTTTTAATATTATTTTTTCTTCAACTTTTTTAAAAAAGTCTTTTTCATTTAAATCTATTTTTGTATTTAGAAGATTTATATCTATGTAGGCCTTTTTCCCCTTTA
>JAMOQF010000124.1 GCA_027064125.1 Acidobacteriota bacterium | reverse complement strand
TGCCTTCTCTCCTTTAAATATATATAAGTCCTTTAGTGAATTTATGAAATTGAGAATCTTTTTGGGGGGGTTATAGTAGCGAAATTTTTTGAGTTCTGGAAACACTTTTTTTGCTGCTTTGTTTGAATAGGTATGTGTGAAATTACTTATGGATATGGGGGAATTTTTATCTTTAAATTCGGTTTTAAACATTATTATGGGAAAGGGGAAATAGTCAATTAGATCTACCATTTCTTTTCTTATTTCAACAATTTTTTTTGTAAAAAAGAATGTTATGAAGGAAGTAAGTGAAAAAATGAAAAAGATTGTAAGGGGGATTATGAGGAAATTTTTTTTAAGTAGCGCTTTTTCAATTGCCTTAACTTTAAAAAATTTTCCATAAATATAGTATTTTAAAGGTTTTAATTCTTTTAAACCTTTGATATTTTTTCCATAAGAGTTGTAAAAGACTTTTTTTGAATCTTCAAGAAGGATAATCAATCCCTTTGAATGTTTCCTGGTTAAAATTTCAATAACTTTTCCTGTTGACAATATAAGATTTAAAAATCCCCTTAATTTTCCATTTACAACTATTGGGTAATAAAAGGCAATACCCTCTCCCCCCTGAAAAAGGGGAACAACATCTGTAACTGTTGGTGTTAAATTGTGTTTTGCATTTAAAAAGGTATTTCTGGCGTATCTGTGATTTAAGATGGATTTATTAAGTGCCTTTATGTTTCTATCAGGGGGATATACTATCTTTATGGTACCTTCTGGATCTATCCAGTTAATTGCCCTGATTCCCTCTTCATAACTATAAAAGTTGCCTGCCATTACCTTAAAATTTTTTTCATTAAAGGAATTGTATTTAAAAAGATCCTTTACCTCCTTTGCCATTACTTCAAGGAGGAATTTTTTACTATCGAAAAATATTTTTAGTTTTTCAAAGGATTCACTAAGAAGTGACTCTTCAATTTTTCTGTGTTTTTCCTTTTTTATATGGTAGATATAGGTTGAAAAAAGAAGTCCAAGAATGAGAATTATTAGTGAAATTAAGAGAGGGAATGCAGCACTCCCTCTCACTAAAATACCTTTTTTTAAAAGATTTTTATTATAGTCCTGCTCCATTTTTTAAGTCATCAACTTTGTCAAGTAATTCCCACGTAAATCCCGGTTCCCTTCTTCCAAAATGTCCATAGGCTGCAGTTTTTTTGTAAATTGGCCTTCTCAAATTGAGGTGCTCTATTATTTCAAGTGGGGTAAGAGGAAAAATTTCCCTTATCAATTTTTTAATTAAATCTTCGTCAACTTTATTTGTTCCAAAGGTATCCACCATTATGCTTACGGGTTCTGCCACTCCTATTGCGTATGCAAGTTGAATTTCTATTTTATCAGCAAGACCAGCAGCAACAATATTTTTAGCAATATATCTTGCCATATAGGATGCGGATCTGTCAACTTTTGTGGGATCTTTTCCTGAGAATGCGCCTCCTCCATGACTTCCAACACCGCCATAGGTATCCACTATTATTTTTCTGCCGGTAAGTCCGGAATCCCCCATGGGGCCACCTATTACAAATTTTCCAGTGGGATTTATGTAGTATTTTGTATCTTCAGTTAACATATTTTGTGGAATTACTTCTTTTATGACTTTTTCAGTAATCTCCTCTTTAATCTGTTCATATTCAACCTCTTCGCTGTGTTGAGTGGAGACAACTACTGCTGTAACCCTTTTGGGAATATTCCCATCATATTCAATTGTTACCTGAGATTTTCCATCTGGTCTGAGGTAGGGGATTGTTCCATTTTTTCTAAGTTCCGTCAGTTTTAGGCATAATTTATGTGCAAGATCTATTGTAAGTGGCATATACTCTTCTGATTCATTACATGCATACCCAAACATGAGTCCCTGATCGCCAGCGCCACCTTTGTCAACACCAAGGGCAATATCTGGAGATTGTTTATCTATTGCAGTTATTACTCCACAGGTATCACAGTCAAAACCATATTTTGCCCTTGTATATCCTATTTCTCTCACCGTTTCCCTTGCTATTTTTGGGATGTCAACATAACAGGAAGTGGTTATTTCTCCTGTAATAAAGATTAAACCGGTTGTCACCATTGTTTCACAGGCAACCCTGCCATATGGATCCTGAGCCATTATGGCATCTAACACTGCATCTGAGATTTGATCCGCTATTTTGTCGGGATGTCCTTCAGTGACAGATTCTGAAGTGAATAGATGTATTCCATTTTTTGCCATTTTTCCTCCTGAGATATTTTTAAACTTAACATTTTATAGGAAATTTTTGAAAAGTAAAATAAAATTTTAACTTTTATTGTGGGGAAAGTTTATAAGTGGTTGTAAATCCTCCCGAAAAATATCTTCGGGAGGATTTATCTATTGTTTAATGTCCGTAAACTTCAAATTCCTTTATATAGTAGTAATTTGCATTTCTCTCATTGCAGAATATGGCAATATATCTTGTGGTGATGGGTTCGTCAAAAATAATTTCATCCCATCCCCCATCACCATATACCTCAGTGGCTGTTTGCCAGTTATTTCCATCGTGCCACAATATTTCATAATCTGTGGCATAGTTTACAGTGCTCCAGTAAATTTTTATAGAATCCACTGTTTTTATTGTTCCGAAATCCACATAGATCCACTGCTCCGTTCCACTATATGGCAGATATTCAGAAGCCCATCCAGTATAGTAATCTCCATCCACCGCATTTGAAGATAAGTAGTAGTCACTATAGGTGGAAGATGCTTGAGTATACATGTTTAAGGCTATATTGGTATCTGTTTGATTGTTGTTATTATCTCCACCACCATTGTCATCATTTGAATTTTCAGGGAAGGTCACTGTCAGTTTATATCCACTTATGGAACCATTGTATCCCACAACTTTTAAGAAGTATTTTCCGCTTTCAGTGGCATTATAGGTTCCCTTTTCGGGATTATTTGTGGTATATCCTCTTTTAACATAACTTGCAAAATTTCCATCTTTATAGAGATACCAATCGAGATCTGCATTGGAATCATCTATTGAAACTTTGATGTTTATATTACCTGGAGATTTGGTTTCAAAATAGAACCAATCTTCATCATTTTCTGTGGAAATCTTAGCAGGAGTGTATTCCTTGCCGGATTCAACTGGACCGAAGGCCTGTGTATGGGTGTCATTTGGTTCAAATTTATCTGTGGTATTGTTATTGTCATTTCCGTTATCATTATTATTACCACCCTCTGCCTTTGCCAGCCATAGTGTGGCATTCATGAAAAATATTCTGTCATTTGCCTCGTTCCACCCATCGTAAAGCCTATCTCCCGGAGTTCCAGTGCCATCGTCAGCCGGGGAACTATCTCCCACAAAAACTACTCTTCCACTTCCATACTTGCTGTATGCTGCCACAATCTTGTTTGTGGATGATTGATCGGTGTTGTTTTCCCATATGAGTCCATGTGCATTTGGATTTGCACCTGTATCTATTTTTATGGTTGCCCCTGCGTGATAGGCTATTTTGTTAACCTTACCAAAACTTCCGTTTAGAATTTCACTTTCATCTTCATTCTCAGGGGATTTTACATTTGTGTAGGTTCCACTTTTTTGATTCAGATTAAATTCCACACCAAAGATATTGCTGCCAAAGTTGTTGTTCTCAAAAAGGTCATTCCATGCATGGGGTGAATCCCAGTGGTCGTGGTCCCTATCTGAGCCTGTATGGTCTGCTATTACAAAAAGTCCTCCACCATTCTGGACAAATTTTATTATGGCCTCCTTTTCACTGTTTGAAAATTGATTGTTTGGCTCACAGACAATAAACACATCAAAGTTTGATAAATCATAGGGATTTGAGCCATCTCCATAGGTTATTCCATAGTTAGATGTGAGGGTCTTTACATCAAAATTCCCCGTTTGAACCAGTTCAAAGGCCCATGAAGAAAGGGCTCCCTGCCAGCTTCTTTCACTGCTTGGATTTGAGGGAGATGGTATTGGCTGATTGTCATCAATTATCCAATCTGCATTTGCCGCCGTTTCATGTTTTGTGTTGTCAAAAAGTACGTGGTATGTTGCGAAAATGGTTTGGGTTAATAATAGCGAAATGAATAAGGTTAGAAAAAGAAATAATTTTTTTTTCATATTTTCCTCCCGGAAAAATTTATCGAAAAAATTATATTATAGATTATAAAATTTTGTACTAATTTTTTTATGATTTTGTTTGGTTTATAGTGAAATTGGTGACTGTCAATTGTGTCAGAATTTTTTAATTTGACTATTTTGTAAAATGTTTAAAAGAAGTACCCGTCTTGATTATTTCAGACAGGTGGGAGACTCACTTTCAGGGAGATATTTTCTTCATCTCTATCCTTGAAAATCTCTATATAATCTTCGGACTTACTCCTTTTTCCAGTTGTCAGGTAGGAGATTTTAGGAGCTTTTCCCTCTTTAGCCATCTGGGCAATCCTATAAATGCCGGTATCAAAATAAAGCTTTCGCATTGGATTTTTTCTAATTTCCTTCTTGAAATATGTTATATCTCTTTTTTTGAAACCCATATTGATTAAATTTAAAGTTTTTGAGATTACATTGTAGGGGAGTTAAAAAAAATTTTGTGTTTAGAAAATAAGATTTATTTAAATAACCTAAAAAAGAGGTTTTTCAACTTTGGCTGATGCCAATTTCCCTTTTTAAAAATACCATCCTCATCTCTCATCCCACGCTTAAAAACCCTCAATAGGTTTTTAAAAAAGAAAAAGAATTTTTGCTTTAATTATTAATCTTTACCAGGAAAATTTTAAGTCTTCACCAGTATTCGGTTTTTCCCTTACTTGCCCTCTCAGATGCCCATCAAGTAGTTTATAGAAGGTAACGGAAGTTAATCTTAGTTGTTTGTCTCTGCTGAAAGATTTTATTTTTGCAGAATTTATTTTATTATTTGCTTACCCTAAAAACCCCTGAAACTTCATAGAAAGGAAAAAAGTTAGTTTTAATTCTTTGTCTCTTTTTTATTTTTCTTTTCTTACTTACTTTTTTTGCCTGGCACTAAATTCTGAATTGATTTTAAATTCTAAGTTGACTGACACCAAATTACCTCCAAATCATGCCGACCTCACCTCAAAATTTTGCCTGACACTTTTAAAAATTCTTTTTCCATATTCCTGTTCCCACTTATTGTGCCTCATACCTCTTCAGGAATTTTCTTTTGAGGTTAATTTTTACCTCCTTTTAATGGGGAAATTTTTTCTCCTGACCCAATTAATATCACACTGCCGAACGTTTGAGGGATAAGAACTTTTTAGTATTTATAAAGATGTGGAACTTTCTTTTAATGTTTCAGTATAACAGATTGCGGGTATCTGAAGTCCGAGCGATGCGAAGATTTGGGTAAAGGTACGAAGTGTTGAAGCCAGATATCCGCTTGTTAGGGTGAGCACTGCTGCCTTTTTGAGGTCTATCGGGCTGTATAGCCCCCATCTATAACTAACTCACTGCCTGTTACAAATTTAGATTCATCAGATGCGAGATAGAGAACGCCATAAGCAATATCCTCTGGTTCCCCAACGTGTCCAATTGGATGTAGGCTATCAAGTTGTTTTCTGAATGCCTCAATACCTTGGGGTGATCTCCGTCCCAAATCCTCAACTAATGGTGTCCAAATATAGCCAGGATGCACTGAATTGACTCTGATGTTGTCCTTTGCATAAAGAAGTGCATCGGTCTTGCTCATTAACCTAACGGCACCCTTTGAGGCATGATATGGCGGAATATCTGGTGCACCTACAAGACCATAGATGGAAGACAGGTTAATTATGCTTCCACCTCCAGCCTTTTGCATATACGGAATTGCGTGCTTGGTGCAGAAGAAAACTCCCTTTACATTTACGTTCGTAACCTTATCCCACTCTTCCTCAGTTACTTCGTGTGTGGGCTTGTTCACACCTGCAATTCCTGCATTGTTAACAAGAACATCAATTTTTCCGAATTTGTGAGCAACATCGGCGAAAACCTTTTTAACTTCCTTTTCCTTTGTAACATCAAGATGCCAGTACTCTGCTATTCCTCCAGCAGTTTTAATTTCATCTACTACCCCTTTGCTTTCTCTGTCCAGAACATCAGTCACAGCAACCTTTGCGCCCTCTTTTGCTAAAAGTAGGCAGATTGCCCGACCAATTCCTAATGCACCACCTGTTACGATGGCTACTTTACCTTCTACTCTATTCATTTTCATTACCTCCATTTGGTTTGTTTTATTTTATCTAAAATTCTACCTCGGCAGCAGTGCTCAGTTTTGCCTAAGGTTTTGTTAATATACGAAATTTGACTTCGCCTAATTTGAGCAAGTGATGGCGAGCCACATATCCACTCACTGGCCAGTTGTAGTAAAGCGAAGAGTTGCAGGCCAGTCATAGATCTTTCTCGTTTTTTACTTTGACCAAGCTCTTTTATTATCTCATAAGTCTTAAATTCTGGAGCCAAAGAGTCGTAGGTTTTCATCTTTCCAAAAGATAGAATCTTTGCATTCTGTCCCATAAATCCACCATGTACAGGGTAGACAAAAATTATTCCTTTCTTTGAGAAAAATTCATCTGCAATTCTCAAAAATTTCTTTTGTTCCTCCTTATTCAACTCCTGAGAGTAAACTCCTAAAGGCGTATTTGTGGTTCCAGCCCAGTCAATCATTGCCAAAATTTTTATTTCAGGCAATCTCTCCTTTATTTTTGAAACAATTGTGTTCCATCTTCCCTCATACAGGGTAAGATTTCTTACTTCTTCTATTGTAGGGCTAACAAGAAGAAAGTCTAAATCCGGAGTATAATCAGGAAAATCGGTAAAGGTTCCAAAACTACAAAGATAAATATATTTTCCTTTTCTATATCCATACATGCGGATTTCTTTTGTCAAATAATCAATTGCTTCCAGGCTTTCCTTTACTGCTTTATGTTCAGAGTTTCTGGTTATCTTCGCTAAAAATCTTGGTTGGGCAAAAAGCATATCAAGGAATAATCCGTTAACTCCGGCATCAATCTGTCTTTTTGCCCAACTTAAATAAAGTTCTTGAAATTCTCTGTTTGTAACATCAGGAAAATATCCGTATCTACCGGTTCCTCTTTTCTGAACTAATCTTTGCAGTTTTTCCTTTGAGAAATTAATTCCCCACTTTTGAGGATCTAAAGCCATCTGCCAGGTTTCTTTTTGAAAATAAGTTTTTCCTGTTATTGGATTTCTTTCTTTAAAATTGATCCTCTGAGTGGGGATTGCTCCAAACCAGTACTTAATTTCTGGCAAATCTTTTTTAAGTTTTTTCAAAGTTTCTTCAAGTTGGTGATAAGTATGGCCTGCCTGATAAACCAAACTATTTGAGGGAAGGGATTCTGGAGTTGGAGCCCATCTCCACCATATTCTAAAAACTAAATCAGGCTTTGTCTCTTTTAAAATCTTTACCAAATCTTTGTAAGTTCTTATTTTTGAAGGATGATAAATACCATCTGTTATTCTTTCATAAAGGATTGCAACCTTTATTTGAGAAAGATTTTGTACTTCTATAGGTTTAATCTCCAAAATCTCAATTGATTCTCCCCACGTATGAGTTGTGAAAACCTTTTTGGACTTTGCTTTAAACCAAACTCTTAATCCATCTTTTTTAAATACCTCTGGTAAGTTTACTGGCAGATATCTTTTCTCTTTTCCTGTGATAATTCCGTAAAATCCGCCTTCTATAGTGATGTATTTTATGGTTCCTGTTGCAAAAATCATTTCTTTTTCCTTTTGGAAATATTTCCCGCCAATCGAGCCGGATGCCAAAACTAAAATCACAATAGTAACGATCAAGATTTTGTTTTTCATTTTCATAATTTATCACCTCTTTCTTTAAGAAGTTTTATCAAAGCAGGCTTACAATTTTGGACAACTTATCCGTACCTGAACTGTTAGGATATACATCTTTTATCTGATGTGACATGATATTTGTCATTTTTAATATATCCTCTTAGTTTTCTGCCTCGTAATTTTTCAGATACCAGTAAATACATGGTTTGTGGCGATTTTTGAAATACAAATCTTTCAATTTGCACTGATGGTTATTTAATCCTGAATCGATATACATTTTGCCGCCATAAACTACATACATTATTACCCAATGTAACTTCGCCATGTATTTTGCTATTCAAAAAATTATTTATTCAACCATTCAACAGCCCTGTTGACAATCCATTCTGCAATTCTTTTATCGGGAAGTAAACCATGTTCTGAAAAAACAATATGTTTTCCTCTAAACATTTTCTTACTTTTCACTGTTTGTCCCATCATTATAAATCCTGAATTTTCAGCCATATCTTTTACCCCCATCGAAAGATACAAACCAACAACTATTACCCGCTTTTTGTGGTCACTTGCCTGTAATATGGCATTTACTCCATTGGTAGAAAAATACTGGCCAACTTCAACAAATGCGTGGGTTGAATAATCTATTCCAGTTTTTGCAAGAATATAGTTTTGGGTTTCTTCAACAAGATTTTCCCACAGGGGTTTAAAATTTTCATCACCGTGGGCAAGAATAACAAGTGCTTCGTCGTCAGGGTTTTTGGAAAGTTTTTTTACTTTATCCAGTAAAATATCCTTCATCACATTTTTATAATCCAATGTAGGTCCTACTGTAATCTTAATTTTTGTATCAACAATTTTTATTCCTTCTCTCTTAATGTTATCAACTATTTTCTGATTATAGTAAAGACCGAGAATTGTAGGTATATCGTAAAATGAATGATCGGAAGGTGCTATAAACAAAGGCAAAGCATATACTTTTGTAATACCTTTATTTTCCATATCTTTTACAACAGTAGCAATTGATGGTTCAGCGAATTCCATCAATGCAACCCGAACTTCATCAAAACCTGAAATATTTTTTGCTTTTAATAATTCTTTAACCTGATTTTCTATATTAATAACAGGTTGGTTCCATTGTTTTGAAGGGGAACCGTGTGCAATTATCAATAATCCTGTCTTTCCCTGAACAAAGGAGTTTATTGAAATTAAGACTAATAATGTTAAAAATATTTTTTTCATTTTAAAGTCCTCCTATTTTTGTTCTTTATTGCATTGGATAACATCTCTATATTACTATAGGTGTTAATATATCAAATATCTAAATTGTCCAAAGTTTTTTTAATTTGGCCTGATCCTTTTTTCATTATGTGTGTATAAATTTCCCTTGTTTTTATAGATCCATATTCCGATAAGTGCGGTCTTTTCAAGGACATTATTTTTCCAGAATCTTTACATCATAGTTTTAATTTCTTTTGAGTCTCCCAGGGTTTATCATTGTTTAACATCACATAGTAATATGTAGCGAAGAAAAGCAGAAAGTCAAGTTCATTTTTCAAAAATTTCTTCATTTTTCTGGTGTGTGCAAATAAGTTTTATTGTCAATCTAAAGTAAGAGAAAGAGATATTTTCCTGCTTTAATCATTGGCTTTTATCGGAGTATTTTATCTTTCTAAATGTATTTTTGGTAATATCAATTTAATTGTGTAAGGCTCTTGAAACATCTCCTTTCAGGGTAGAAAAGAAAACCTTAAACTCCTTGAGGAAAGTCTTCGAATTTTTGTCGTTAAAAAAGAGATACAAAAACTTTTCTGCGCTTACCTCATTCTGGAAAAAGCCTTTAATTCTTATGTAATCCTTTAATTTTTTAAAACACCTTTCCATATAGATTGTTATTCTCAAATAACTTTTCACTTTTTTAGTGCAAGATGAAAATAGGTGTAATTTCTACTTTCAAGGTTGATTAAAAATCTGTAAATCTTTTTCCATTTTTCAATGAATAAGTTAAGTTTTTCTTCTGTTTGCCCACCCAAATGCCCACTAAAGGTTTATAGAGAAGAAAAGGGATCTTGCTTTAGTCGTTGGTTCTTGCCAGAAGGTTTTGAACCTTGCCAGTTTTAGGTATTTTTTCTTGCCAATCCCAAATGCCTACTAAAGGTTTATAGGAGGGGAAAAGGAAGATGCTTAAATCATTTGGTTTCTGCTAAGAAATTTTATTTTTGCCAAATTTCAGTTTCTTTTCCCATTTCCCTACCCTAAATGCCCCTAAGAATGTTTATAGAAGGGAAAAGATGGTTTGCTTTAATTGTTTGTTTTCTGCCAGAAGATTTTAATTCTGCCAGTTTTGAGTTTTTCCTATGTTTGCCAACCCCAAACCCCTTAAAGGTTTATAGGAAAGTAAAGGGATGAACTTAATCGTTGCCTTTTGCTAAAATTTGATTTTTTTATTTGCCTTCCTTCAAGTCCACTTAAATCCTTTTTTAATTCTTAAATTTTTTGACTGGAATAAAATTCTAAATTTTCAATTCTTCTTGTCTTCTCTATAAACCCACGGCAGGGATTGTGGGGGGGAATTCTATTATTTTCTATTATTTTCTATTATTTTAGCCTGACACCTTTTGACCCCACTTCTTTTTTTCTTATCCGCCTAACATATTTGCCTGACACCTTTCCCAATTTTTACTCTGAAATTTGAAGAAGAAATTGGTGAATAAATATTTTCTCCACTATAATCCATCAGATACAAAATTCTGGGTATGTTTCCCGCTATGAACATTGCCTCAACTATTTCTTTGAAACTAAACACACTCTTTTTCTTGAGGGAAGAATCTCTGTCTTAAACTCTCCATTTTTTGTTCGTGGTATTTTTAACTCCATCTCTCCCA
>JAMOQF010000123.1 GCA_027064125.1 Acidobacteriota bacterium | reverse complement strand
ACTTAACGACAACCCCATCTATTTCAAAATCAAGAGTTTCCTTTTTATTTCCAACTTCTTCTATAAACTCTTTTACCTCATCTGCTCCATGACATACTTTCTTAAATGGGCTTGTCTTAAAACCAATACTTTCCAGAAATTTCAGTACTTCAAAGTGTGTTTTAAAGGGGATTTTCTCATTAATAAATAGAGAGTAGGCAAAAAAATCAAGTTTCCTATTTGCCACAACCTTTGGATCAAGGGTTCTTATGGTACCTGCCGCCGCATTTCTCGGATTTGCAAAGGGAGGTAAATTCTCCTTCACCCTCTGTCTATTGACTTCTTCAAAATGACTCTTAGGTAAAATCACTTCACCCCTAACCTCAATCTTTTGAGATAGATCAATGTCCCCATCTTGGGAAACATACTGTAGTTTTAGTGGAATTGACCTTATTGTCCGTACGTTACTGGTAACAACTTCCCCATTTATGCCATCGCCTCTTGTTGCACCCACCTGCAAAATACCATTTTCATAGATAATGGAAAGACTCAATCCATCAAATTTAACCTCTGTAACATAGACCAACTCGTTTACCCCTAAAAGTCTCTTTAATCTTCTTTCAAACTCCCTCAATTCCCCAAAATTATAGACATTGTCTAAACTCATCATGGGAATTGAATGTCTAATGGAAGGAAAGCCATCGGCAACTTCACCACCAACTCTCTGTGAGGGTGAATCCGGGGTCTTTAACTGGGGATATTTTTCCTCAAGGGCAATTAACTTCTTCATTAAAAGATCAAACTCAAAATCTGAGATCTCAGGTTCATTTTTAACGTAATATAAGTACTCGTGATGTCTTATTTCTTCTCTTAATTTCTCAACTTCCCTTTTGACCTTTTCTAAATCTTCCATTTTTTATTTTTCTTCTTTGTTTTTTTCTTCAAATCCAAGTTTTACTCTAATTTCTTTAAAAATATCTTCAAACACATCTCTGTTTTTCTTCAAAAATTCCCTGACATTTTCCTTACCCTGCCCCAGCTTGTTATTTTTAAAACTATACCATGAACCACTTTTTTCAATAATCCCAAGTTTTACACCCATATCAAGTAAATCCGTTTCCTTCGAAAAGCCTTCCCCAAATATCAAATCAAATTCCGCATTTTTAAATGGTGGAGCAACTTTGTTTTTTACAACTTTTATAAGAGTTCTATTTCCAACCTGTTTATCACCCACCTTTATCTTTCCCGCGGTTCTCACCTCCAACCTTATGGATGAATAAAATTTTAGGGCTCTTCCTCCTGTTGTTACTTCTGGATTACCATAGACAATTCCAATCTTTTCCCTTACCTGATTAATGAAAATAAGACAGGTATTGGATTTTGAAACTATTGCAGTCAATTTCCTCAAAGCCTGAGACATGAGTCTTGCCTGAAGCCCCATAAAACTATCTCCCATATCCCCTTCAAGTTCCGCTTTTGGCACAAGAGCTGCCACAGAATCTATAACAATAACATCCACAGCATTACTTCTTATGAGCATTTCGGCAATTTCAAGAGCCTGCTCTCCACTATCGGGTTGACTAATTAAAAGTTCATCTGTTTTCACTCCCAACTTCTTTGCATATTCAGGATCAAGTGCATGTTCAGCATCTATAAATGCCGCATATCCCCCATCTCTCTGCGCAGCGGCAACCACATGCAGAGCAACTGTGGTCTTTCCACTTGATTCAGGACCAAAAATCTCTACAATTCTTCCCTTTGGAAAACCACCAACTCCAAGAATATAATCCAGTGAAAGTATTCCCGTGGGAATTACATCAATGTTCAGGGCACTTTTTTCTCCCAATTTCATTATTGAGCCTTTCCCAAATTGCTTCTCTATTTGTAGCAGGGCACTATTTAGTGCCTTTTCTTTCCTTTCGTCCATTTACCCCTCCTTTAATGGTATGGGGGAAAGATCCCCCCAAAAAATTTATTTATTATAGTCATAAAAACCCTTTCCACTTTTTCTGCCAAGATATCCTGCATCCACCATTTTTTGAAG
>JAMOQF010000122.1 GCA_027064125.1 Acidobacteriota bacterium | reverse complement strand
ATCCCATAAACTTGAAGAGGCTGCATCTTCATTTTTAAGTGTGGGGTCTTCAGAGAGGAGTTTTACTTATAATGTTGGTTTTTTGCAAAATTTTAAAAAGCCCACATATGGATTAATCCCTTCTCTATCTAATAAGTTGAGAGAATTATATGGGAAGGTAAATGAAGGGAATTTGAAGGATATGGCTGAGTTAAACAGGTATATTGAAGAAACCTTTTATTCCTTGAGAAAATCCTTTAACGATAAACTTGAGAAACTTTTTGGGGATATCAGGGGGGGGATTAAAAAAATCCTTAAAAAAGGGGAGAGTAAATTAAGAATTACAGAGGAACTACTTAAAAGTGAAGTTTATGTGAGAGAAGTTGTACCACCCATCAAAGAGGTTATAGATGAAGTAAATTTACTGGTAGATGTGGTGAAGAGCATTCACAGAAGGGTGTCTTTATTTGATTTTGAGATTCCTCCAGAAATTGAAGATATTTTGATGGAGATAAATGGTGTGGTGATGAGGTTACTTGAGCATCTTCAGAATTTGTTCCCCTTTGTTGATGGAAAATATCTGGAAGATGGAGTATGCAATTGGATTGAGATGGGAAGGAGTTCTGGAAAGGAAAGGGTGATATTTTACTCCTCACCTGTATATGTGGGAGACTTTCTAAAAAATCATCTATTTATGAGGTTTAATTCTGTTATTTTGACCTCTGCCACACTTTGTGTGGATAATTCTTTTGATTTTATAAGGGAGAGGATAGGTCTTGTTGACATTCAGACAAAAAATGTTACTGAGTACATTTTACCGCCCTATTTCAATTACAGGGAAAATGTATATTTTTCAGTTTTAAACTTTCTGCCAAATCCTTCAGATTTTGACTTTCTTGAACACTTTAACGATTTTATGGAGAAATTTTTTCAAAAAATTAAAGTGGGCACATTTATCCTGTTTACTTCTTATAAGTGGTTAAACTATTCCTTTGAGTATTTAAGGGATGTCCTTGTGGATTTAAACATGTTGCCGTTAAAGCAGGGAACAATTCCCAGGAGAAATTTAATAGAGAAATTTAAAAGAAAAAAAAATGGGGTTTTATTTGGAACGGATAGTTTCTGGGAGGGGGTGGATGTTAAAGGGGATGCACTTTCCTGTATCATCATTCCCAAACTTCCCTTTCTTGTCCCCACGGAGCCTTTACAGGAGGCAAAGTTTGAGCATATAAAAAATATGGGGAAGAATCCTTTTATGGATTACTCACTCCCCATGGCAATACTTAAATTAAAACAGGGATGTGGAAGGTTAATCAGGTCAAAAGAAGACAGGGGAATTATCTTGATATGTGATAGGAGAATGTTGACGAGGGATTATGGCAAAAAATTTATAAATTCGCTCCCTGACATGGATTTAAAGGTTTTTAATGGTGAAGAAGATTTGTTAAGAGAAGTTGCTCAGTGGTGGGGTGGTAAAAAATAAAACATTTGTTCCAGCCATAATAAAAATCAATTAAAGTATAATTGAAAATTTGAATAAATGCTTTATTATGAATGAGTTATGAAAACTTATCCTTGACATGAATAGGTTTAAAAGGGTAATATACAATTGATGTTAAAAAATATTGAAAAATTTTTTTAAATGGAGGACATATGAAAAAAACTCTTATTTTTGTCCTAATTTTACTTTTTTTAGTTGGAGTTGCTTTTGCTGGAGGTTTTTCCATTTATGAGCAGGGATCAAAGGCAACGGCAATGGGTGGTGCTTTTACTGCCCAGGCTGATGACCCTTCAGCACTTTTTTACAATCCTGCTGGAATTGCTTTTCAAAAAGCGTCTTTATACCTTGAAACAACGATTATTGTCCCCAGTTCAGATTTCTATGGGGCTAATCCATATCCTGGTGTAGGTATAAGTGAATCTCAAGAGTCTCAGAGCTTTTATCCTTCAAATATGTCTCTTGTTTTACCATTAAACGACCACTGGGTTTTTGGCTTTGGAATGTACACTCCCTTTGGACTTGAGACAAAGTGGGACAATCCTGAGACCTTTTCAGGTAGATATGTTTCTACCCTTTCCAAAGTTGTGACATATCGTATACAGCCAACAATAGCCTATAAAGCCAATGACAAGTTTGCCGTGGCCCTTGGCGTTAACTATTTACAATCAAAGGTCTCCCTTGAAAGATACATTCCAGCAATTAATCCCTATACTCAGAGTGTGGTAAATGTGGGGCATGTTAGAATTGATGGTGGTTATGATGGAGCCTGGGGTGTGGATTTGGGTGTGATGTTTAGATATATCCCCAAGTTCAGTATAGGATTTGCCTATCATTCAGAAGAGGATGTGGATTATACTGGAAGGGCAATGTTTGACCAGATACCAACAGGTTATGCGGATTTTGATCAACAGGTGGCCCAGATAATACCTTTTGGTGTGGAACTTGAGGGCTCTGCTACCATAAATTATCCAGAACAGGCAATGTTTGGAATTGCGACAACTATAATTCCAAAGTGTACGTTGGAATTTGATATTGGTTATATTGGGTGGGATTCTTATAAAGATCTACCAATAACAATTACTGGTCATCCTGAATTTTCCATAGTAAGACATACAGATTGGGATAAGAGTTATAGTTATAGATTGGGTTTTGAATACAGGGCAACGGAAAATCTTGCGTTGAGACTTGGTTATGAATATGATGAAACTCCTCAGCCTGACAAGGAGGCAGGGCCTGTCTTGCCTGATTCTGATAAAGATGGCTATTGCTTTGGGATTGGTTATAAATCTGGACCTGTGGTATTAGATTTTAGTTATATGTATCTTGATTATGATGAACGTAATACCATTGGAACTGACCATATAGATCAATTTTTTGGAATCTATGATAACAGTGCTCATTTGGTTGGTATTTCTCTGAAATACAATTTCTAAGGTTATCTGGAGGAGAACTATGAAAAAAATAATTTTTTTAATTTTTATATTGAGTTTGTTTCTTTTTACCTTTGGACAATATTCAAAGGTTGTTGTTGTTGGGGATTCTCTCTCTGCTGGTTATTGTTCAGGTGGGCTTGTTGAAACATTTCAGCAGAATTCATTTCCTGCTTTAATTGCAAGGCAGTGTGGAATAAATGATTTTGAACAGCCTCTTGTATCTGAACCTGGTATACCAGCCCTTTTAAGACTTGTGGATTTAACACCTGTTATTATTCCAATTACAACTGATCCCACACAATATGGACATCCCTTGAATTTAAATTTACAACGTCCTTATGACAATCTTGCAGTTCCCGGCGCTACTTTGTATGATGCCTTAAACACTGTTACAGATAATGGTGGATTACATGACCTTATCTTAAGAGGACTTGGAACGCAGGTGCAACAGGCAATATCCCTAAATCCAGATCTTATCATTGTCTGGATTGGAAATAATGATGTTTTGGGTGCTGCAACATCTGGGACACCTATTGAAGGAGTTACATTAACTCCTAAGGATGTTTTTCAGGCTGAATATGAGCAGTTGATATCCACTTTAAAGAGTAGTACAGGTGCTGATATAATTGTGGCCAATATTCCTTCTGTTTTGTCTATCCCATTTGTAACAACTGTACCTCCTTATATAATTAATCCTCAAACGGGTGAGGTTGTAGTTGATCAAAATGGGAATCCAATGACCTATCTGGGACAGAGTGACGATGGCTCTCCATTTATTTCTCCAAATTCAAAGGTTCTTTTAACTGCAATGCAGTATATTGCTCAAGGATATGGACTTCCAACTCAACTTGGAGGAAATGGTCAGCCTCTGCCAGATTCTGTTGTTTTAACCCCAAATGAACTTGCCACAATTGAGGACTATTTAAATACCTTCAATTCCTATATAAAGTCCACTGCTGAAAAATATGGATGCGCTTTATTTGATTCAAATAATATTTTTAAAGATATTGTGGCAAATGGAATTGAGGTAGGTGGTATTACAATAAGGACAAATTTTCTCACTGGTGGGTTTTTCTCACTTGATGGTGTACATCCCACTGCCATTGGTTATGCCCTTGTTGCTGAGTATATGATCCGTATAATAAATCAATATTTTGGAAAAAATATACCTGACGTTGATTTATATCCATTTATTTTCAACAGCCCTGTATGCTGTTTGACGCAAGGGAAGTTGGATATTACAAAGTTAAATATTTCTGGGCTTGAAGGAGTTGTTGACCTGTTCGCTAAAAATCTTAAGAAGTGGAATGGAAAAGCTGATTTAATTGGAAATATAGGTAATTTAAACCCTGTTAATTTAATTGATACAGACATAAATAAGTATATTTTTAGAAATACCAGATAGTTTTTTAGATCGGGGATGGACTTACCATTCCCGATCCTTTCACACCAGGAAATTTTCCCATTTTAATGAAATCCACAGATTCTGTGCAGGATGATGTTTATAATAGCCAGGATTATAAAAAATAAAAAAAGCGATAAAAATGATTTTTGTCTTTTTGGATTCAACAGTGTTTTACGAGAAAAGAAGTACACCAGAAGTCAAGCAGCAGAAAAGTTTTTGTATCTCTTTTTTAACGACAAAAATTCAAGACTTTCCTCAAGAAGTTTAAGCTTTTCTTCTTCTATTAACCTATTCTTTTCTACCATGAAAGGAGATGTTTCAAGAGCCTTACACAATTAACTTGACATTACCTTTTATGACCTCCAATATGCGATTGTATATAATGTCTTGCGTATAAAAGAAGTTTCAGAGGGCGATTTGGGGAAATATTTGATTTTCCATATTTGAAAGCAAAATTTTTGAATCTCCGCCGGTATCAAAAAGTATTAGTTCCTGAGGTGTTTTTATTATAGCGGCAAAACCCCAGGCAGTTTCTAAGTTCGGATTTAGTTGGTAGTTGTCATAAACAGAAATCAAAGTTATTTCTGGTTTCCCCCCTTTTTCTGGTTCAATAGAAATTTCTGGCTGAATTACTTTTTAAGTTTGAATTGCAAACCAAATTCCTATTTCAGTTAAAATTAGGATTCCAATTAAAGTTAAGATTTTGAAATTCATTTTACTAAATCTCAATTATTTTTCCTGCTCCCCCCTCAATATATTTTTCAGGGTAAAGAGACCTTATTTGTAATTTATACTGAGTGCAATGGGTAGGACAAATCAAATCCAATTCCTTTAAGGATTCAGGGCTTGTCCCATGCAATCCTCCTATGATGCCATAAACTTTACCAAATTGGGAGGCTACTTGCAGAATATGTTCCATTCTTGGGTGTGAGCATCCTACTATGGTTACAATACCTTTTTCTGTCTCAACGCAAAGCGATTGCTCTATCCCATCAAGTTTACCTGTAGAGTAAATTCCTTCATAAAGTTTTGTAGGTTTTTTCACTTCAATAATTTTTCTTGCATTCTTTGCTTCAGGGAGATAAGAAGGAATCCAGAGTTTCACTTTATTATTTACCTTAAGAAAGGATGATAAACCACCTGTATGATCCCAATGAGGATGAGAAATAAAAACATCTTCAATTTCTTTCGGGTTGACCTTAAGGTTTTTCATATTGGAAAGTAAAATCCTTCCATCCGCTCCAGTATCGAAAAGAATATCCCTTTTTTCAACCTGGATAAGTGCTGAAAACCCCCAATCAGATTGCAAATCAGGCCTTGTGCTTGTGTTATCATAAATAATGGTAACCTTAATATTTTAACTCCTTCTGCAATCTTTCATCTAAGGTTCCATCAGGAAGCATCCAGTCTGGGTGTACTTCGCCTTTTTCTTCCATCTGATAGCGAATACAACTTTCCCAATCTCCCTTACAGTACAACTCTATCCACTTTTTATCTAACTTTCCTTCCTCATAAAATCTTTTCATTGGACACACCACATACCATTTGCAATCCTTAAGTAATACTTTTAATTTTCTGTATTTTTTTATTAAGTCTTGCTTAAAGTCAGGGTTATAAAGAAGGGCTGCAGGATGGGGCAGGGGTAGTATCTTTTTATCTTTCACTAAAAGCAGTTTACCAAAAACTGAGGAAAACTCTGTTTTTGAAGGTAATGAAATACCATATCTTTGAAAAATGTAACGGGTTGCATAATAACCTAAGGGAACCAATATCTTTGGGCTTATCAATTTAATTTCTTCATCAAGATAAAGACTGCAGATTCTAATTTCATCCTGCTTGGGCTTTCTATATTTTGGAAGCATACATTTAATTAGATTTGTCATATAAATTTCATGCCTTTTAATTCCTACTTTATTTAGTAATTCGTCTAATACTTTCCCTGAAGGACCAACAAACATTTTTCCTTCTCTATCCTCTTTTTCTCCTGGTGCCTGGGCAATTAACATAATTTTAGCATTCAAATTCCCCTCTCCACAGATAGCATTCATCCTGGTCTCAGATAATCTGCATCTCTTACATTCCTTTATTGTTTTGTTTAATTCATCAATTTCCATATTTCATACACCATTAAATATTTTTACATTTTGCCTAACGTATTCATATACGAACTGTTCACACACACTTTCCTCTGGAGGACCATTGTTCTTTAACATTATTGTAAGTTTATCGTCGTTAAGCATCGTAGAAATATTATAGCAAAAAAGGTATAAAGTCAAATCCAGAATTATCTCATTAAAAATCCATACGAAATACAATTCCACTCCTTTACAGCAAGGCAATGAAGAAGAAGACAGTTATGAAGGAAAAGAAAAGTGTTTTGATACTTCGAGGAAGGCTATACTGTAATCAAAACGTAGCAGTATGTGCACTGTTATGTGCTGTGTAAATCCATATTTTAATTCCCACCTTTGAGGCTATTGATAAAGTAGTCTATAAATGCAGAACACGAAACTAACATAAATTTTGCATCTACAAAACTGTGCCTGACATTCCTGACGTTTTATGCCTGACACCTTTTTGACACAATTAATTTTACACTGCCCTCCAGATATTTTCACACATATATTAAAATAAAAATTTTTGATTTTTAAATGGATATTTAATTACTTTACAGAATGTATGGTTAACTTTTCTTTCTAATGGTGGGATATAAAAAGGTGAGGAAAAGGTGGGGAATTATTTCCCCACCTGAAGATAAGAGGCATCTATTTTTTTTACGCCCGGGATTTTTTTGAGGGCTTTTAGGAGTTTGTTTTTTTCCTCTTTTGATTTAACTCTTCCATAGAGTTTTACCACTCCATTTTTTACGCCGGCATTTACCTGGAGATTTTCAAATTTTGTAAGCATCGTGTTTCTGATTAGAAATCTCAAATCATCATCACTCACGTCATAAACAACCTTTTGCCTTGAGGCCTCCCTTTCTCTTCTTGCCATTTCTTCCTGCCATTTGAGAAGTTTTTTCTTTCTCTCCTCAGAAAGTTCTCTTTCCTTTTCCTCTTTTTCCTTTTTCTTTTTAATCATTTCCTCTTTTTTCTTTTTGGCAAAAGTATCAGCCTCTTTTTCAAGATTTGCCAGAAAATCGTTTTTCTTTTTTTTCTCAACCTTTTTATTAGAGGAACAGGAAGTAATTAAAAAAACAAGTAGAATTGAGAAAATGGTTATCATTAGTTTTTTTCTATTCATAAGCAGCACTCCTTTTTAATATCCATATGGTGTTGCACGATGATTTGCAGCGAAAAAGAATATTAACCAGATTACCATAATTATTATAAAAAGGCCAACAAAAATAGCAGTAAATATAATTTTTGATTTTTTACTTGCCACTGGATTCATCCAGTATAAAACTACCCCAATGGGCCAGCAACAAAATAGTGAGAAAAGTAGGCAAAAAATCAGCGAATTCCACCAGGATTCACCCTTTTCAGGTGGTTGTGATGGCGGTTGAGTATAACCACCTCCTCCATAGTTTGCACCTCCTGAAGGTGGTGGCGGTGGTGGTGGAGATGGAGGTTGGGCTCCTGGAGGTGGAGGTGGTGGCTGAGGAATGTTGTTTTGTTGAGGTGCGGTTTCACCCAATTTAAAGCCACAGTTCTTACAAAATTTTGCTCCTACTGGGTTTTCTACCCCACAGTTTGGACATATCATAAAAAACTCCTTCTAAAAATGATTTCATATTATATATTAAGGTAAATATCAGAATTTTCCAACAGATTTTTTTTCTTTTAATTTTCTGTAAATGGTTTTTTTCCCTATTTTTAATGCTTCAGCGGTCTTGGTTTTATTTCCATCGTAAAATTCCAGAAATTTTTCAATTACTATTTCTTCAATTTCTTTGAGGGAAATATCTGGAGGGATTGAAATTGTAATATTTTCTCTTCTGGAGAGATTCCTTTCTTCTGGTAGTTTTAAAACTGGCCCGGTTGATTTTTCAACGGATTTTTCAATAATCTCTTTTAGTTGATCAATGTTTTGGGGGTAGTCAATACTTTTGAGGTATTCAATAAATGCATCATCAATTTCTTTGATTTCCTTTCCCATTTTCCGGGAAAATTCCCTTACAAAGTAGGATACAAATTGTGGAATTTCTTCTTTTCTTTCATTTAGAGAGGGAATCCATATTTTTTTTATCTTTTCTTCAATTGGCAGATTCTTATTATTTTCTCCCTTTTCCACTGAGATTATGAAATTGTTTTTAACCTCTATTTTTTTTCCTGAAGGTGAAAAGGTGTATCCACCCACTGAGAAGATATTTAATATATTTAGGAGATTTTTCCCTGAAAGTTTTTCACCATGTTTTAAAAAAATTGTTGCCTCCTGTGATGTTTCAATTATTCCAGGTATGTGTCTTATCTTATTTTTATTCTCTATAAATTCATAACCAAAAAGTTTCTCTTCAAATTCCCTTTCATCTTCACAGTTTAATATAACGAAGGCCCCATTTTCATCTTTAAAGTTGTGGATAAGTCTTGCAAGAAATTCCTTTCCACTACCCTTTTCCCCCTCAATTATCAGAAAATGGTCCCTTTCGAGAATTTTGATTGCTTCTTCTATGAGTTTTATATAGAGGTCTTTATTGCCTGCTATGGATTTTTGAAATTTAATTTCCCTTAACTGGTTTTGTAACCTTTTTATTTCATTTGAGAGTTTGTGCTTTTCAAAGTATATTGAGATCTGTTTTATTACAGAGTGGATAATTTCATTTTGAGATTGAATGGATATGTGGGGTCCATCATACCAGATAAGAAAGATAACACCATATAGCTTATTTTCAAGGATTATTGGAGTTAAATTAATCGTATTGCAATTTAAAAGTTCCAGGATCTTTTTACCTTCTGATGTATGGGCGTTGTCCAGACTTACGAATATTGTGTTACCTTTTTTGAGTTGCTCCAAAATTTCTGGAGTTTTATAGAGGTCTATTTCCTCTGGAAGAGTCAGGCTGTTTAAGGAAAATTCCCTCTGTCTTACAATATTTAAGGTTATTTTTTCCCCTTTATTAAAAGTTGCAAAGCATCCCATATCGGATTCAAAGATTTCATTAAGGCTGTCAAGTAGTTTTTTCAGTGTGAGATTTATATCTTTAGAGTTATACAGGTCATTTATTAGAGAGAGCAACATCCTTGAAATTTCAACTTCCTTCTCCTTTTCAACAAACATTTTTGTGTACTTAAAGGCAATTGCAATTAAATTTGCAAGGGATTGTATGAAGGATATTTCTTCCTCTTCCCATTTGTGAAATTTTTCACTGTGGTGAAGGCCTATTACCGCAAGTAGTTCATCTTTGAAGTTTATAGGCACAATGAGAAGGGATTTTGTCTTAAATCTTTCGCATAGAATTTTCACCATTGGATGTGTCTTTTCAGTTTCCACATTGTTTAATACATAGGGTTTAAATTTATAACTTGAAGAAAGGAGGAATCCTCTATTTACAGGTAATTCTTCATCTAATGAAGATAGCAGGTTTTTGTTTTTTAGATACTCAAAATTGATCTTAAGTGCTCCAAAATCCTTGTAAACCATCAAGTTGCATCTGTCCACATCCATCATTTTTCCAACTTCATTTACCACTGCGTTCAAAAAGTTTTCCAGATCTATGGTGCTGCAGATCTGTGGTGAGATTTTATTTATTATGGATTCCTTAGCCCTGTAAAGGGAAAGTAGTTTTTCAAGTTCAATTTTTTCTCTCTTCTGGTTCACTTTTGTCCCCAAAATTTTTTAAAGTAGAAAATTAACATTTATTTCTGAAAAAATCAATGGAAAATGTGTCATTTTGACACTTTAACTTTAAAATGTGTCAAAAAGGCGATAAATTTTTTAAAAAAAATTGACAAATTTCCTGAAATGACAAATACTATTTTGTCAAAAAAGAAGTGGAGGATATTATGGCTTTGAGTGTTGGTATAGATATTGGGGCTGTCAGTTTGAAACTGGCAATAGTTGGGGATAAAGAAGATAAGGAACTTTTAAAAAAAATTGTTGAAAATAGTGAATTTTTTGAATTTGTGGATGAAGAAAAGTGTAAATCTAAAGATTTAAGACCCATTATAATTTCGGAGTATATAAGAACAAAGGGAAAACCTTTCCAGAAAGCATTTGAAATTTTAAAGGAACTTGTAGACATTGTCCCCTTTGAAAAAATAAAGGGTTTTAGATCCTGTGGAACGGCAGGTATCCTTTTAAGTGAGATACTTGATATCAACAGGGATAATGAATTTAAAGCCATTGCAAGAGGTGTTGTTGAGCTCTATCCAGATGTGAGGACGATATTTGAGATGGGGGGAGAAAAGGCGAAGTACATCCTTCTTGAAAAGGATGAAATAAGTGGAAAAATTGGAATATCAGATTACGAGACAAGTGGGGATTGTGCTGCAGGAACCGGCTCTTTTTTAGATCAACAGGCAGGAAGGCTCCA
>JAMOQF010000121.1 GCA_027064125.1 Acidobacteriota bacterium | reverse complement strand
TACTTCAAAATTTCATCAATGTTAGGGAAAAGAGTGTAAAGTTTCTAACTATATCAAATCCCCTTATATTATTTCTTTTAACCCTTGTTTCTCTTTTTCTCATAAGGTGGATCAGGATTCCCCTTCATCTTTCCCATGGTGAAGTGGTTCCTGTGGGTTACTTCTTTTTTGTGTCTCTGTCCGTTTTCCCTCTATCTTTTTTTATAGGTTTTTCCTTTCCATTGATTTTAAGGTATGAAAAGGGTGGTTTGTCTCCTGCATCACTATATTTCTGGGAATCTGTGGGAAGTATATTTTCTCTCATATTTTTTACTTTCTTTCTTGCAGGAAGAGCAAATCCTGTTTCAATTGTATTTTTGATGGGTATTTTTTCTTTTCTCTTTTTGTTTAAAAATAAATTTGTTTCTGTTTTAGTTTTTTTATCCATTCTTTTTTCCTTTTTCATTTGGGGGAGTTATCTTACAAAGTTTTTTGAAAATTTAAGATGGAGGAGTTATCAAAATGGGTTTAAATTGGTTGTTTCAAAGGATAGTAAGTATCAAAATATCTCAATAGGAAAATTAAATGAAGAATATGGTATTTTTCTAAATGGGGATTTATTTACCATTTTTCCCGACCCCTACACCAAAAAAATAAGAGATTACTTTTTTCTCTTACAGAACTTTCCCAAAAAGGTGCTTGTGGTGGGTGGTGGTTACGAGGAGGATTTAAAGTATTTTCTCAGGTTTAAGGGGATAAAGAAACTCTACTATGTTGAACTTGATCCAGATTATATTAATGTTTTAAAGCCTTTTACTGGAGAAATAAAGGATGAGAGATTAAAGATTTTCTTTGAAGATGGCAGGAAATTTTTAAAGGAAAACAGAGAGAAGTTTGACCTGATAGTTTTAAATGTTCCACAGCCTGCAAATTTAAATGAAAATAGATTTTATACTAAGGAATTTTGTGAAATTTTAAAAAATTCTCTTACTGAAAATGGATTTCTGGCAACTCACCTCCCTGGAAAGGAAAACTATATGGGAAGGGAGGTAAAGGGTTTTATCTCTTCTTACTACTTTACTTTGAAGAAAAGTTTTAAAAATGTAATTGCAATTCCCGGAGATGAAATTTTATTTTTGGCTGGGAGTGGCAATTTTATTCTTGACCTTAAAGAACTTGTGAAAAGGTATGATGAGATTAATCTGGATAAAAATTTTTCACCATACTCCCTTTCCCTCATTTTACAAAGGGAAAGGATTGATTGGTTAAATAATATTTTAAATGGGAGTGGTGGGGAATTAAATGATGACTATCATCCGGAATTGTTTTTTAAGTTCTTGAGGGTTTTGAGTTTAAAATATGGTGGGAAAATCACAAAAGGTATTGGTGATGAGGAGTTAAGACTTTTACTTTATACATTTATTTCAGTTTTAGTCTTAATAATTTTTTATCTATATGTTTTGCTTTTTCTTTTTAAATTGGATTTAAGGGTAAAGAAATATGCATCTTTTCTTTCCATGTTTCTGGGGGGATTTGGTGGGATGAGCATTTTATATATTTATATATATCTCTTTCAAATATTTTATGGGTATGTGTATTCCTATATTGGACTTTTATTTGCTATTTTCATGACTGGACTGACCTGTGGAAGTTTCATTTTCCAAAAATGGATTTTGAATTCATGGAAAAAGTGCCTTTTGCTTTCGCTCATTCCACTAATTGTCTTTTTGAGTACATACATTTTTACATATTTTAATTTAACTGACATTTCCATTTTCATTATTTTTTTCTCCATTTTTCTTGGGGGCTTTTCTACCGGTGGGCTTTTTGCCACTTCAAGTGAAACACTGGAAAAAACAGGAATTGAAAGGGAAAAATCTGGAGCAATAATAGATTCTCTGGATCATCTTGGGGGAATTTCATCCACAATCTTTATAGGATTTTTATCCATGAATTTTTTTGGAGTTGGTAAGACTCTTCTATTGCTCTTTTTCATTTTTTTGATATTTTCAATTTTTTCTATTCTTTTAAACTTTACTGAAATAAAATCGTAATTTCTAATTGATTGCAAAATGGAGTTGGAACGAAATATGAGAAAGTCCATATTATTTCTTTTTTTTATTTTTGCACTATTTTTTTCATGGAATTTTCCAGTGGATAAAAATTATTTTAGATGTTCTTTCCCGTATTTCAATCAAATTTTTTATTCCCAATATAAGTTTGAATCGAGTTTTGGAGAAAGTGAAATTACCTTTCCCAAAAAAAAGATTTTGACATTGAGGGAGTGTGTGTATCTTGCCATCTCAAATAATCTGGATTTAAAAATAGAAAAATTAAATGTTGAGAATTCAGTTTCAAATTTTTTTAAGGCTCAATCCACATTTGAACCCTATCTTGAAAACAAATTTTATTACAAGAGAAATGTTACACCCTCTCCAAGTGTTTTTCAGGGGGTTGGAAGTAGTAAAACCAGGGAGACCTATTATTCTTCTTCCTTTGTAAAAAAATTTTCCACGGGAGCTCTTTTTAACTTTACCTTTGAAACTAAAAAAATGGATACCAATAACATTTTCTTCCTCATTAATCCTGCTTACAACACCACTTTGAGCATGTTTATAACTCAGCCCCTTTTAAAGGGTGGGGGATTTGATGTGAATAAGGAGGGGATTTACATAGCGCGAAATAATATTGAGGAATCGAAGGAAAAGTATAGAGACAGGGTGGAAGAAGTGATTTTAAATGTTGTAAAGAATTACTATGACATTTTAGTTTATCAAAAAAATGTGGAACTTGCTAAAAAGAGGGTGGAACTTGCAAGAAAGACTTTAAATGATGTAAAAATTCAGGTTAAAGCAGGAGTTAGACCTCTTGTGGATGAAAAAAAAGCAGAGGCAGAGTTTTACAGGCAGGAGGAAAACTTAATAGAAGTTGAGAATAATTTAAAAAAATTGAAATCTTCTTTTCTAACAATTCTCTTTCCCTTTGAGGATGTGGAAAAATATGTGGATTACTTTAACCTGAAGGATGAGAAAAATGATTTGAGTTTTCCAGAATATCAAGAGGCTAAAGAACTTGCTCTTAAAAATAGGGGGGATTTAAAGGCAATTTCTCTTGAATTAAAAAATAGTAAACTGGACCTGAAGGTTAAAAAGAAAAATTTAAAACCCAACCTGGACTTGACACTGGGCTATTTTCAATATGGATTAAAGGGAAATGTTCCTGACCTTTCAAATTTTCCATTTCACATAAATCCGGGGACTCAAGAGGCTTTGGAAAAAAATTACAGTGGAGGTATATCCGATTCCATAGGAAATGCCTTTCGTGGGAAATACAATGGTTTTACCGTGCAATTTGATTTTAAAATACCAATTGGGAATAAGTATGCAAAGGCAGAGGCGGTATCTTCTGAGATAAATTATCACAAGGCCCTTTATCAATTAAAGGATATTAGACAAAAGATAAATCTTGAACTTAGAAATATTTTTCGGGATATTGAGAAAGATAAAAAGAAAATTTTAATGGCAGAAAGGGAACTTGAGGCAGCAAAGGAGGAGTTGAGGGGAGAAGAGTTGAAGTTTAAGTATGAGATCTCCACATTGAGGGATCTAATAGATGCTCAAAATAAGTATATATCTGCAAGATTAAATTATTTTTCATCTCGTAAGGAATTTGAAAAAAACATTTTTACTCTCTATAGATTAACTTCCACAATTTGTGATAAGTTTAATGTAAAATTTAAATAATGGACAGATATCTTAAAAGGTTGAAGGAAATTTTTGGTGAGGATAGTTTCCATTTTAATAAACTTTCCCCATTTCTTGAGGGAAGTGAAATGGAGAGGGAGATGAATTTTGTTAGAAATGGTAAGTATATTGAAGATTTTTTAGAATTTCCCCCGGGACTTTTTTTGCCAATAAAGGGCCTTTCCCTGCTTTTAAAGGGCTATTATTCCCCAAAAGAGAGACAGATGAATGATATGGATCTTCTTGTTAGACCTGAACTTTTTTTTGATGGATTGGAAATCTTAAGGAAAATGGGGTACAGACAGTTGGGAAGATTTAACAGGTATTCCTATGAGATATCTCTTGTAAGAGATGATTTTTTAAAGGTTGATTTGCATAAAAACCTTTTTTATCCACACCTGTATCGGATAGATATTGATGAGATTTTTAAAAACCTGAAAGAAATATCCTTTAGTGGAAAGAAACTCTTTCTTTTAGACGACACCTTTGAAATTTTAATACTTGTTTTTTCAATAATTAACAATGGTTTTAATGTTCCTCTTTTAAGTTTTTATGACCTGATAAGGGTTATTAAGAGGGGGGATGTAGACCTCAATCTTTTGAGGGAAATTTCTTTAAAATGGGGGATTTTTAGGGGCTTGGTTCTCATAAATTCACTTATGTATGAGGTATTTGGCGAAAATTTTTTTGAACTTGAAATAAAAAGGGATAAAAGGGTAAAGGAACTTCTGGAAATTCTTTCAAAACCCATTGAGAGAAAGGGAATAAAATGGAGAAAAAGGGAATTTAGATATAAATTTTCCCTCCTTCCCATTAAAAATCAGTTTTTCTTCTTTCTCTATTATTTTTTTAGGTTAAAAATTTTAAGTAAAGTAAAAGGAAATTTTCAGGCTTTATAGTTTATTCATGGAAGCCAGAAATTCCTTGTTGGATTTTGTGGCCTTTAATTTTTCAATTAATAACTCCATTGATTCCACTGGAGATAACTGGTTTAATACCTTTCTCAAAATCCAGATTCTATCGAGTTGTTCCTTGGGAATCAGCAATTCTTCTTTTCTTGTTCCCGATTTATTTACATCTATTGCGGGGAAAATTCTTCTTTCAACAAGTTTTCTATCTAAGTTTATTTCCATATTTCCTGTCCCCTTAAATTCTTCAAAGATAACGTCATCCATTCTGCTTCCGGTGTCGATAAGTGCTGTTGCGATGATTGTAAGGGAACCTCCTTCCTCGATGTTTCTTGCTGCGCCAAAGAATCTCTTTGGCTTTTGAAGTGCCCCGGAATCAATTCCACCTGTTAAGACTTTTCCACTTGTTGGCATAACGGTATTGTACGCCCTTGCAAGTCTTGTTATACTGTCAAGGAGTATCACAACATCTTTTTTGTGTTCCACAAGTCTTTTGGCCTTTTCAAGGACTATCTCAGCCACATTTAAATGTCTTTCAGGTGGCTCATCAAAAGTTGAGGATACAACTTCTCCCTTAACGGATCTTTTCATGTCTGTAACTTCTTCAGGCCTTTCATCTATTAAGAGAACTATTAGATATATTTCAGGGTGGTTTGTGGTTATTGAGTTTGCAATTGATTGAATTAACATTGTTTTTCCGGTGCGTGGCGGTGCAACAATTAATCCCCTCTGTCCCTTTCCTATTGGTGTTAGTAAATCTAATATTCTTCCAGAAATATTGTCGGGGGTTGTCTCCATTTTTATCATTTCATCTGGATATAGGGGTGTAAGGGAATCAAAAATGGGTCTTTTCACCAATTTTGAGGGGTGTTCAGAATTTATCGCCTCAACTTTTATCAGTGCAAAGTACCTTTCACCTTCCTTTGGGGGTCTAATTTGTCCTGAAACGGTATCTCCTGTTCTCAATCCAAATTTTTTGATTTGGGAAGGAGATACATAGACATCTTCACTGCTTTGAAGATAGTTGTATTCCGGTCTTCTTAAAAATCCAAAACTGCTTGGTCCCTGATTGGAGGAAATTATTTCCAGAACCCCTTCTGAAAAGCCATATCCCTCTTTTAGAGCCTTTGCCTTTAGAATTTGAAAGATAAGTTCCGATTTCTTATAGTTGTTGATATCTTTTACTTCAAAATCCTTTGCAATTTTTTTAAGTTCTGTGAGTGTTTTCTTATTTAGAGTTTCAACATTGATTTCATTTTCCTCTATTTCCACATTAGCCGTCGTTTTTTCTTTAGCCATAATATATATCCTCCTAAGATTTTAAATTTTTCACAAATGTTTTAATTTTTCCGAGAAGTTTATCCTTTCCCGTGCCTTTAACTGAGGAAAAGGGTATAACTTCCTCTATTTCAAGAGTTTCTTTTATCTTTTTTATTGATGTATAAAGTTTGTTGTTTGAAATTTTGTCACTTTTAGTCGCCACAATACAGTGCTCTATCTGATAGTATTTTGCGTAGTTTACCATTTCAACATCTAAATTTGTGGCACCTACTTTTGCATCTACAAGTATTATTAGCAATTTTTTCCTTTCAGAAAGTAAATAATTTTCAATGAGTTTTTTCCACTTTTGCCTTTCACTTTTCGAAACTGAAGCATATCCATATCCCGGAAGATCTACAAAGTAAAAGGAGTCATTTATTGAGAAAAAGTTGATACTTCTTGTCTTCCCCGGCTTTGAACTCACCCTTGCGAGATTTTTTCTGTTTAAGAGCGAATTTAAAAGGGTGGATTTACCCACATTTGACCTACCCACAAAGGCTATATCTGCCTTTAGTGGAGCAGGATATTCTGTATTATAACACACTTTTTCCAGTTTTACATTTTTTATTTTCATTCTACTAATTGGCTATGTGATCCTGTGTGGAATTTTTCTTCATATTTTCAATATATTCTTTTATGGGAATTGACAGTTTTTCAAGGGTCAGAGATATAACCTGGTCAAGGTGATTTACCAGGTGAAAATTTAATTCATTTTTTACCTCTTCAGGCAATTTTGTGAGGTCCTTTTTATTTTCTTCTGGTAAAATAATGTTTTTTATCCCATATCTATGAGCAGCAAGCAATTTTTCCTTTATCCCACCAACTGGTAAGATTTTTCCAGTTAGAGTAATTTCACCTGTCATCGCAACATCCTTTTTAATTGGGATTTCCGCAAGTGCCGAAATAATTGCCATGGTAATTGCAATTCCTGCCGAGGGCCCATCCTTTGGTATGGCTCCTTCGGGAACATGTATGTGAAAGTCATATTCTTTATAAAATGTCGGGGTTATTCCAAAATTTGAAGCCCTGCTTCTTACATAACTCATGGCAGCCTTTGCAGATTCCTTCATTACATCTCCCAGTTGTCCTGTAAGTATCAGTTCTCCCTTTCCGGGTAATTTCACAACTTCAATATAAAGTATTTCTCCTCCATATTCCGTCCAGGACATACCTGTTGCAACCCCAATTTCATTCTTCAACCTCTTTGATGTGGACATATACTTTGGAGGTCCAAGATAGAATTCAACCTTTTCAGGGGTTATCTTTATTTTTTCTGAAATATTCTTTTCAAGTCTTTCTCTGACCACCCTTCTACATATTTTCCCAATTTCCTTTTCAAGGTTTCTTACACCAGATTCTTTAGTGTACTCCCTGATTATTTTCAAAAGGGCCTCTTCTTCAAATTCAACCTCTCCTTCTTCAAGACCGGTTGCCTCCATTCTCTTTTTAATTAAATATTTTTTCGCTATTTCTAATTTTTCTTTTTCTGTATATCCAGAGATATATATTATTTCCATTCTGTCTAAAAGAGGTCTTGGGATTGTGTGGGATACATTAGCAGTTGTTATGAAAAAGACCTTTGATAAATCAACTTCTGTATCAATGTAGTGATCCAGAAAGTGAACATTCTGGTCAGAGTCAAATACTTCAAGTAATGCTGAAGAGGGATCGCCTCTAAAATCGGAACTCAGTTTATCTATTTCATCTAAAAGCATGACTGGATTCATGGTGCCTGCTCTTTTTAACATCTGAATTATCTGTCCGGGGAAAGCCCCTATGTAGGTTCTTCTGTGTCCTTTTATCTCTGCTTCATCTTTGACGCCACCAAGGGAAAGTCTCACAAATTTCCTTCCCATGGCTTCTGCAATGGATTTTCCAAGGGATGTTTTTCCAACACCGGGAGGTCCTATGAGACAAAGTATTGTTCCTTGCGGTTTTTTTCTTTTCAATCTTACAGCAAGATGTTCAATTATTCTCTTTTTAACTTCTTCAAGACCATAGTGGCTTTTTTCAAGAACTTCTATTGCATTTTTTATGTCTTTATTTTCTTGAGAAAAATTCCCCCAGGGAATATTTAAAAGCCAATCTATGTAATTTCTCGAAACAGCCGCTTCGGCACTCATTGGCGGCATACTTCTCAGCCTTTTTATTTCATATAGAGCCTTTTCTCGTGCATCCTGAGGCATCCGGGATTCTTTTACCTTTTCTTCAAGGAGATCCAGTTCTTCGTCAAAATTTTCCTCACCCAGTTCTCTTTTTATTGCCTTGATTCTTTCCCTCAGGAAATATTCTCTCTGTGCATCGTCCATCTGCTTTTTAACTCTCTGCTCAATCTTTTTGTAAATTTCCCTTTTTTCCTTGTCAAGACTACATAACTCTATTATTTTTAAGACTCTATCTTCAGGGTTTACAATTTCCAGAAGTTGTTGCTTTTCGTAATTTTCAATTCTGAGAATGTTAGAGATGTGGTTTGTAATTTCTTCCAGAGAGAGATCTCTATTTTTATGTAGAAAATCTTTATATTCACCTAAGGTTATTTCAGAGTTTTTGAGGGCTTTCTCAAGTTCTTTTAGTAAAATTTCTTTTCTAATTTTGTTGTCTTCAGGGATATCAAAGAGTTCAACCTTTACAGTAAAAAAGCCTTTTTCCTGTGAAAAATCAATAATTTTTCCCCTTTTTTCTCCCTTTACAAGTACTTTAAATGTTTCATCCAGAGTTTTGCCAAAGGGATCTTTTTTATCTATTCTTTTATCTATTATTTTTGATAAGGTGCCCACAGTATAGATTTGATTTGGCTTTGGGTTTGTGATAGTTGGATTTTTTTGCATGGAGAGAAAGACTTCTCCATTGTGGGCGCTCAGAGAATATTCAAGAGCCTTGACGGAAGATTTCCTTCCAATGAGAAATGGATAGACCCTGTCTGGAAAGACCACCATATCCCTTAAGGGTATTAGTGGTAATTCAAGTATTTTGGAAAGTGTCATAGTTCCCCCGTTTAACTTGCCTTCTTTTTAATTAAATTTAAAAATTCATCTTTATTTTTTATATTTTCTTCTGTTATCACAATTTTATCTATATTTTTAATTTGAGGAAGTTCATATAGGATGTCCAGCATAAATTCTTCCATTATCATTTTAAGTCCCCTTGCCCCTACCTTTCTTTCTATAGCGGTTCTTGCTATGTATCTTAAGGCATCTTCGGTAAATTCAAGTTTAATTTTTTCAAATTCAAACATTTTTTGATATTGCTTTGTAAGGGCATTCTTTGGTTCCTTGAGAATCTTTACCAGAGCATCTTCCCCTAAACTGTGTAAAGTGGTTATTACTGGTATTCTCCCAACAAGTTCTGGTATAAGCCCATATTTTATTAGATCTTCAGGTTCCACAAATTTAATGATGTCCTCTCTATCCAGATTTTTCTTCTCAGTTTCATCCTTTATGAAGCCAACTATCTTTTTTCCGAGCCTTCTGCTGATTATTTCTTCAATTCCCACAAATGCTCCCCCACAGATAAAAAGTATGTTTTTGGTGTCAATTTGAATGAATTCTTGATATGGATGTTTTCTTCCGCCCTGAGGGGGGACATTTGCAATTGTACCTTCTAAAATTTTAAGAAGTGCCTGTTGAACTCCCTCACCAGAGACATCTCTTGTTATTGATGGATTTTCTGATTTTCTGGATATTTTATCTATTTCATCTATGTAGATTATTCCATACTGAGCCCTTTCCACATCTCCATTTGCAGAATCTATTAAACGAAGCAGGATATTTTCAACATCCTCTCCCACATATCCAGCTTCAGTTAGTGTGGTGGCATCTGCTATGGCAAATGGAATATCCAGTTTCTTTGCGAGTGTCTGGGCTATTAAGGTTTTTCCAGTTCCTGTGGGACCAATTAAAAGAATATTACTTTTCTGAAGTTCTACATCATCATTTCCTCTTGAACTTTCATACAAAATCCTTTTGTAGTGATTATAAACTGCTACTGCCACCCTTTTTTTGGCTTCTTCCTGTTCAATTACATATTTGTCTAAAAATTTTTTTATTTCAACTGGTGTTGGAATATTTTTAATCTTTGGAGTTGCTCTTTTTTTCCTATCACTTTCAATAATTGCCTGACAGAGTTCCACACATTCATCACAGATGTATACTCCATTTGGACCAGAAATAAGTTTATTAACTGATTTTCTATCTTTTAAACAGAAGGAACATCTTGGATTTCCTTCCCATTTATTATAACCACCCATTTTCATCCCCTTTTTTCTATCACTTTATCAATTAATCCATAATTTACTGCCTCTTCTGCCCCCATTATAAAATCTCTTTCCACATCTTTCTCTATTTTTTCAATGGGCTGTCCTGTATGTTCTGCAAGTATTCTATTGCACATATCTTTTAACCTTAAGATTTCCTTTGCATGGATGTCAATATCTGTTGCCTGACCTGAAAGCCCACTCATCATTGGTTGATGTATCAAAATCCTTGAGTGGGGCAGGGCAAATCTCTTCCCATTTGCTCCAGCAGCAAGCAATATGGCTGCCATGCTTGCAGCCTGTCCAATACAAATGGTTGTGACATCGCATTTTATAAATTGCATGGTATCGTAAATGGCAAGTCCTGCAGTAATGGAGCCACCTGGGGAATTTATATAGAGAAATATATCCTTTTCAGGATCCTGTGCCTCAAGAAATAGCATCTGGGCTGTAATTAAATTTGCAACATCGTCATCTATTGAGGAACCAAGGAAGATGATATTGTCTTTTAAGAGCCTTGAATAAATATCATATGCCCTTTCTCCTCGCCCATCCTGTTCAACAACCATAGGTATTAATGTCAATTTATTCCTCCTTTTTTTCTATTTTTTCTTCTTCTT
>JAMOQF010000120.1 GCA_027064125.1 Acidobacteriota bacterium | reverse complement strand
TTGGAGAACTTCGGGGATAGTGTTTCCACATTTCCTAAGAGGGATTGAAACCCATTTAAGGAGGTGAATTTAATTATGAAGAAGAAAATTAAAGATTATCTTATAAAAGGGTTATATTATTTGTTGCTGATTATGTGGTTAATTTTCTTTGTATGGTTATTTTATGAGAGCCATTTTGGATAAAATCAATGTTAAACCGGGTTAAATTCCAACTTGAAATTTTTCTCTTATTTTTGTATAATGAAGAAAACTTAATTAAAGGAGGTGATGGATTAAAATAGGGAAAAGATAAAAATAAGAAACCATTTTTTTGTATTTTTTAAAAAAGGAGGTGGTGAATTAAAGAAGAAAAAATAGGATAAAAAAAGAAAGATAAATGTCAAAAAAGTTCTTTGATAAGAGGTATTTAATGGAAGGAGAGATAGTTTATATTTTTATTCTTTCCTGTTATTACACTTCCTTATTCCTGCTGTATGTTCCCTCCGAATTCTTTTTTGAAATAGCAGATTTTGGAAAAAATCGTGTGGTGATTGTACTTCCCGTTTAATGGATTTAGGGATCGGTGAGATAACCAATCACCGGTCCCATTTTTTTCTCTCTGCATTAAATTTGAGGGGGAATAAAGATTTTTTACTTATATTTTACCCTTTTAACCCTTTCATAACCTGAAACCAGAATTACCAATCCCATTATAACAATAACTCCTCCCAATATCTCCCTTGGTGTTGGGTGCATTTTTAAAATAAGAATTGAGTTAAATAGAACAAAGATGGGTAAACTGGATCTTAAAAGGGATGTCTTTGAGGCTTCTATAAATTTTAGTGATTTGAAATAAAATAGTATGTTTAAAAATGGTCCAAAAAAACTGCCCAAAAAGATATATTTCAATTTTGAGAAATCTGTGATTTTGGTGTTAAACATTCCAAATAAAAGAATGATTGAAATAATAAATATAAAAAGTGATCTAAAGTAAGCGAAAGATTCGGGATCAATGCTTGTGGAAAATTTCTTGATAATGATTACTGTAATTGAAAAAAGCAGTGCAGAAGTTAATGTGAGAAATGTGGCAAATAAAGTGGGGTTTCCTGCCCTGTAGGTAATTGTAATAACACCACAAATTACAATAATAGCCCCTAAGAATTCCAGTCTATTAAATTTTTCCTTTAAAAAAAGGCATCCCCAAAGAATAATAAAAAGTGTCTGTGTGTTGTTAAAAAATGAAACAACAGTTGGATCTGTGAGTTTAACTGCCCAAAAAAGGGATAAAATGCTCAAAAACTCTATGGTTCCAATTGTAAGAAAAATTTTTAGATTCTTTTTGCTCTCTCTTATGAATGTCTTTACCTTTCCAGTTAGTAAAAAATAGATGGAAAATAAAATTGAAGAAAAAAAATAATAATAAGTACAAAATAAAAATGGAGATGTTGTAAAAAGTGCTTTTTTACTAAAAATAAATAGATATGATCCACTTAGTGAAGAAAGAAGTGCTAAAATTATGCCCTTTGAAAGATTTTTCCTCATGTAATGGATTTTATTTCTCCGATAAGATTGTTTTTATAGCACAATTTGTAAAACACCTTCAAACTTTTCAGTTCTTTCCTGCCTATTTTAAAACTTAAAGATGTTGTGAGATATCTTCTAACTCTTTCCCTTTTTAAATTTAACTTTTTTGAATAGATTTCCACAATTTCTTCCATGTTTTTTACGCCATTTGCATAACTTTCATTTAAAATTTCTTCAATTTCCCTTAGATCACCATTTTTTTGTGAAATTTCGTCCTTTATACTCCAGAATGCAAATACAAAGGGAAGATTTTGCCAGTTATACCATTCTCTTCCGAGGTCATAAATTTTATAACCGTTAAAATCTTGAGTAAGGGCATCATCTCCAATTATTAGAATTGTATTGAAGGTTTTTAATGCTTTTTTTAGATTGTCAAATACCTCAAAATGTGGATTTATTCCATATTTTTCAAAACAGAGAATTTTTAAAAGCGCAACGGAGGTCCTTGATTGATTTGTAAGTCCTATTTTCTTTA
>JAMOQF010000119.1 GCA_027064125.1 Acidobacteriota bacterium | reverse complement strand
AAAGGGGTTTGAATTTGTTATAAATCTCACTATTTTTAACCTTTCCAAAGGTGGGGATAAAATCTCCCACAAGAAGTAGATATTTTTTCCCTTCAATTTGAGATATTTGCTTTAAAGCGTTGGAAATCCCAAGATAGACATCAGTACCATCAATAAAACAGTTTTTTTCAATAAAACTCATGGCTAAGAGTTTATTTTTTTCATTTGCTGGGGTTGGATTTGAAAAAGCATTTTTGAAGTGCCTGTTGAAAATATAAATGTTAAATTTTTCGTTTTCCCTTAGGTTGGAAATCAGTTCATATAGAAAAAAGTAGAGTTTTTTTAAATTTGCCCATTTCATTGAGAGGGAAAAGTCCACAAGTAAAAAGATATTTTTCCCTTTTTTATTCTGAATAGCTTTTAAGTTAGAGTACTTTTGTGCCAGAAAAAAGCCGTCACTTAAATTTACAGATTCTTTTCCAGATTCTTTTTGAATACCTATCCCCTTTCCTTTCAAAAAATCTTTTTTTGAACCAAGATAACCCAGAAAGTAAATTTTATTTATATCTGGTGCAATTTTGTATTCGATGGTTATGTCCTTGTTTAATGGGAATTCTTTTGCTTTGAAAAAATAGTGTTCATTTTTTTTGGAAAAAAGTAAGTCCTTTGGTGTAAAAACATGGGAAATTTTTTTACTACTCTTGATTTTGAGATCGAGGGAAAACTCCTTTACATAAATTACTTTTCCAAATTTTGATGAGATTGGCAAATTAAAAATGACTTTGTTTTTTACTATTTTTAGCGGTTCAATGTAAGTAAATTCCATTCTCTTAAAGCCATACGGTGGGATGGGATAGATACTTACTGAAAATTTACCACTTGTCTGTGGCATTTCCGTTTCGCTTCCACCATAGGTATAGCTCATCTCAAGGAGTCCCGGATCTCTTTCAAACCAGACAATATTTTCATAAAGTCTTCTCGCCCTTTTTTTCGTGAGAATAACAGCGGGAAGTCTCAGAAGGTCTCTATAAATCACAAAATCATCCACGATTGATTTTGGAGATAAATTTGAGATAAAAAATCCTTCCCTTATCTTATTTGAGTTGTTTTTTACTATTTCAATTAATTTTACCACTGCATATTCATTGTCAATGGTTATCTTAAAATCCATCTTTTGGATTGTGAGTTTATCTGAAATTTTACTGTCATCGTTAAGGAAATAACCTATTTGAGAAAATAAAATGGATGTAAAAGTTAGAAGAATTATAAAAAAAGTAACTTTTCTCATAAAATACTCCTTGCTTCTCCCTTTTAATTATATTTACTTTTCTCTTTCTGTAAATATTTAATCAGTTCTTTTTCTCCAATCTTTAAAATTCCCCCTTCACTTGAGATGAAAATTTCTTTTTTATTCTTTGATATGGAGTAAATTGAACCATAAATCCATGGGATTTCAGTTATCTCAAGACTTTTATTTTTTATTAAAAAGATGTTTCCATTTAATGTTCCGAGAAGAGTAATTTTGTCATTCACTTTTGCCGTACAATTTTCTGTGAGAAAATATTTTCCCTTCTTTAACATTTTTAATTTCCCACAGGTGGCATCATATGTGTAAATGCTACCTCCATATGTCCCCACAAGTATTTTCCCCATTAGATGGGTTAGGGAAGGGATCCAATCTGAATCAAGGTTACTATTTAAAGAGTTTATACTTCTTTCCATTTTATAATTGTCTTTATTTAAAAAGAAAAATCCTGCATCACCACCGCATACGAGGTGGTTTCCCCACTTTAGCATTGTGTAAACTTTATTTGACGGAAGATTGTTAACTATAAAAATACCCTTTAAAACGCCATTTTCATATATGTATATTCCCTTTGATGTTCCAAAGAAAAGTTTATCCTTTTCCTCAAGTATACAATTTATACATCCTCCTATGTTTTTAAATTCTTCTGAAATTTTATAGGAAAAATTATTTTTTGGATTAATAATGAAAATTCCAAAATCTCCACCGGCAATTATTTTGTCTTTGTAAGTGGAAATACTATTTAAAAAGTTTAGTT
>JAMOQF010000118.1 GCA_027064125.1 Acidobacteriota bacterium | reverse complement strand
GAGGATATAAAAGCGTTTATATAATCACATGTTTCCACTGAGATTCCATATAATTTTAAAAGCCATTTAATAGATTTTTTATATTTTTTGTTTAAATAAAGTGCAAAACTAATTGATAAGATAGCCCTTTTTTGATTGTCTGGTAGTTCCATTTTTTTGTAAAGTTCATATGCTTTTAGAGCGTACTTGATGCTCTCTCTACTTTTTTCCTTTCCATAGAATATGGAAAGGTCAAAATAGAGATATGCAAGACCCTCGAGATTTTTATTTTTTTTAGAGAACTCAACTCCCATTTTATAGTATTTTTCAGCCCTTTTTTTATCTCCTAATCCTTCATATATTTCTCCAAGACTTGCATAAAAGGATGGTTCAAGTTGAAATAGTTTTATAATTTGCTTATGCTTCATGGCAAGTTCATAATATTTTTTTGCCTCTATATAATTTCCCACATTTAATTCTATATCACCAAGGTGTGAGAGTATTAGCAGATAGTAGAGTTTATCCTTTAATTGAATGGATAGATTAAGGGCTTTGTAGTAGTAAAAGTAGGCTTTGTCATAATTTCCAAGATTTTCATACAAAAATGCAAGTTTCATATAGGCTTCTATTTGGCTTACCATTCCGCCTGATAACTGAATATTCTTGAGTAGCCTTTTTAGAACCTTTTCTGCATTCAGAAAATAACCAATGTTTATATAGTAATTTGCAAGAGATGAAAGTATTGAATTTTTTAGAAAAATGTTTAGGGTCTTTTCGCAGTATTTAAAGGATTTTTGAAATTCAATGTGAGATAGTGTAAATTTGTATTTTAAATGGTAAAAGGTGCCCAATAAAAGGTGTAAATATGCAAGGTTGTTGTAATCTCTTTTTTTCTCATAGTACTCGAGTTCACTTTTTATCTTTTCAATGGCTTCTTTGAATTTGTTTTTAAAAGCCAGGTCCTGACACTCAAGCAGGAAAATTGAAATGTTTTTTTCTTTTGCTTTACATTTTTTTGCAAGGGAAAGATATTTTCTAAAATTTTCATAATCATTTAGGTAAAGATAAATTTCTGAAATGGAACTTAAAATTGAACAATTCTTTTCTTTAAAGGATTTGAAAAAGTTAAGTGCCCTTTCTTTGAAATTAAATTCATTTATAATGTCCAGATATATTTCAAAGGTTATTTGTTCCTTTGGGTTTTCTAAAATTGATTTTTCAAGGTACTCCAGAGATAGTTTATATTTTTTCTCGAAAAAATATCTGATCCCAATGTAAAATGAAAGGCTCCCCTTACTTCTTTTAAAAATTTCTTTCTCTTTTATCCTTTTCTCTATAGAGATTTTCTCCATTTCATCCAGATGGGCTAAATAAAAATATCCCCACCTATCTTTGGAATTTCTTACAATATATCTTTTTAATAATTTTATTTTTTCTCTGGGGCTTATTTTTTTATCTTTTATTAGTTTGGATAGGTTTTGTGAAAATGAAAGAATGGCTGATAAAGTTAAAAATAAAAGGAAGAGTTTTATTTTCTCTTTCATAAGATAATAATTTTAATATTCTAAATCTTTTTTTAAAAGAGTTTATATTTGGTATATAATAAAATTTAAAGCAGATGGAGGATTAAAAATGGATTCCATGTTATCCATTGAAAAAATATTGAAGGCTGGTGTTGAAAAAAAAGCAACAACTATATATTTTATCCCCGGATCTAATATCTCTTTGAGGGTTGGAGAAAAGTTATTACAAATAAATAATACAATGCTGGATTTTGTCAAGACCAGGGAAATAGCAGAAAAATTGTTGCCTGAGTCAGTTGATAGGGATTCCTTTTTTGAAAATTTAAAGAGTTATAACTTTGCATATTCTTTAAAGGGAGTTGGTAGATTTAGAATTCACATATTTAAACAGAGAGGTTCCATTGCAATTGTTGTGAGGATAATCCCAATGAAGATTCCACCCCTTGAAAATCTTGGTTTGAGTAGAGATTTTTTTGAAGAATTGTCTGATTTAAAGGGAGGGCTATTTATTATAAATGGAAAGACCAGATCCGGGAAAAGCACCATTATGGCTTCAATTGTGGATTATATAAATAGAAAACAGAATAAAATAATTGTTATTCTTGAGCCAACTATTCAGTATACCCATAAAAATATCTATTCCCTTATTTCCCAGAGGGAGATGATTTCAGATTTTTCTGACTTTGAATCTGGAATTGATGATGCCTTTTATGAAGATCAGGATATTATTGTGGTGGATGAGGTGATGGATGGAAGGACTTTTATGAAAATAATTGAAGCGCTTTTGAAGGGGATTACCACTTTTATAGTGGTTAGTGTTTCAGGTATTGAGGATTGTTTAAACTATCTGATAAATTCAGTAGAAGAGTCTTATAAAATTGATGTCATAAATGAATTACTTGTCTCTTTGAAGGGAATAATCACCACTGAAATGATATCTGAAGGAGATATGAGGAAGGTAAAGGTTGGGTATACGCCTGGAAGTATAGTTAACACATTTTTACTAAATAAAAAGACTAACATTGAACAAAAAATGGGGATTAAGAGTAAATCAGATACCTTTGATTCCACAAGTTCAGTGAATGAAAATTGGTACGATGAATAGAAAAAAATCTATTTTGCTCATTTTTGCTTTTTTTATTCTGCTTCACTATGCTTTTCCGACTGAAAGGAATTATAAGTTTTTGGTGTATTTTAAATTGGAAAGTATTTTCGAAAATCCCATCTTTAGATGGGTCAAAGAAAATAAACTTTCAAATGAAATGTCTGAAATTGAATATCTTTTAAAATTTACAGGGGAAATTAACCCCCATATGGATGCTTATCTTGTATCCACAGATAAAGGGGCATATATGGTTTTTTTTGATACTGTCAGTGTGGAGTCTCTTGTAGAGAAGATAAATGAAAACCCCCATTTTTTACTGATTAAGTTTAATGGAAAAGATGTTAAAGTAAGGTCTAAAGATAAATTTTATCATTTTCTGCTTAGAAAAAATTATTTTATATTCTGTAGAGATGGATTTAGAGATTTTCCCTTTCTTGGAATGACAGATTTTTTAAAGGGTAAAAAAGAGAGGGATTTAGTCATTTTTTTTCCGCCAGATGTGGTAAGTAAACTTTTAAAATATAGACCTGAAGGAAATATTTCAAAGGTTGTAAATTCCTGGGAATATGTTTCAATTTTTCCCATTAAATACGATCCACTGGTGTTTAAAATTTTGATCAAAAATAAAACCATCTCATCTTCAAAGCGCACTGAGAGTTTTTTTAGTATTCTTAAAAGTGCCTTTGGCGAAATTTTAAAATCAAATTATTTCAAAAATTTCGAAATGGATTTGAAATTAAAGGGGAGTTTCACCGAAATTACCCTCTTTTTCCCAAAAAATTTTAGTTTTCATTAATTTTTTAATTTATAATAAAATTTTGCTTTGAAATGGTTTTTAATTTATAATATTTACTAATTTTATTTTATTTAGAGGTGGAAAATGGGAAAAAGAGTTTTTAATTTTTATGCTGGACCGGCAACTCTGCCATATGAGGTTATAAAAGAGGCTTCTGAAAATGTTCTTGATTTCATGGATCTCGGACTTTCAATTATTGAGATAAGTCACAGATCAAAGGAATTTGATGATGTTATAAAGAAAGCGGCAAGCGATATGAAGGATCTCTTAAATCTTGGAGATGAGTATTCTGTTTTGTTTTTACAGGGTGGAGCGTCACTTCAATTTGCCATGATCCCGATGAATTTTTTGGGAGAAGGAGAAACAGCTGACTATATAGATACTGGAAGGTGGTCTTCAAAAGCAATTAAAGAGGCAAAACTATTTGGGAATGTAAATGTGGTTGCCTCCTCTTCGGATAAGAATTATACTTATATACCGGATGTAAAAACCCTTAAATTTACTGATGGTGCAAGTTATGTTCACATTACTTCAAATAATACAATTTATGGAACGCAGTTTCACCAATTTCCAGATACAGGGAATATACCACTTGTTGTGGATATGAGTTCCGATTTTATGTGCAGGGAACTTGATATGAACAGGTTTTCTCTTGTTTATGCCGGGGCACAGAAGAATGTTGGTCCTGCTGGGGTAACTGTTGTTATAATCAAAAGGGATATGCTTGAAAGGATTAAAAGAGAAGTACCAATTATTTTAAAATATGAGACCCATGTTGAGAAGGATTCGCTGTACAATACTCCTTCCGTTTTTGGTGTATATGTGATTGGGCTTGTAATGAAGTGGTTGAAAAAGATTGGTGGATTAAAGGAAATAGAGAGGATTAATAGAGAAAAGGCAAAACTATTATATGATGCAATAGATGATATGAGTGATTTTTATAGGGCAGTTGTTGATAAAGATAGCAGGTCCATTATGAATGTAACTTTTAGAATTGTAAAGGAAGAACTTGAGGCAAAATTTGTTGAAGAGGCAAAGAAAAATGGTATGGTGGGTCTTAAGGGACATAGAAGTGTAGGAGGATTAAGGGCTTCCATATATAATGCCATGTCCCTTGAGGGGGTAAAAACCCTTGTGGAATTTATGAAAGATTTTGCCAGGAGAAATGGTTAATTTTTTTGGGGGAAAATTTTCCCCCTCTTCCCACCATTAATTTTTCCCCTTTAAAATCCATTTGTATTTATTCCCCTTGTTTAATATAATAGAATTGATGATTTTAGGAGGTTTGTTATGGAGGAAAAAAATATAAACAATGGTGAAAATCAAAATTTGGAGGAAAAAAAGGAGACCCCCACAACCAGTTTGCTGAAGAAGAAAAAAGGTACGGGAGGGGAAGATATAACTTCCAAATTGGAAAAGGTCGTTGAAAAAAAGGAAGATACTTCTAAAGGTGGCAAGACCACTTTAATAGTGGGCTTAATTGTGGTTGTTGGAATAGTTGTTGTCCTCTTCTTTTTGTTAAGTGGTAAAAGTAACATTGTAAAAACCAGTGGTTCAGGGATCACTTCTGGTGGAAGTGATTATGTTGAGATGAAAATAGTAGAAACCACTAAAGAAGGTAAAAAAATTGTAAAAACAAAGATTGTTAAAAAAACTGAAGTTGAGAAGGTTAAGAAGGAACTGGCCTCTAAAACTCCCAATGTGCAGATAAAAGTTAAGGAATTGACCAAGAAAGAAGTAGAGCAGAAAAAGAAGGAAATTGCTACTGAGACTCCTGTGGAAGGTGTTAAAGGTGAAGAAGGCAGTATTGAAGAAAAGAAAGTGGAAAGTACAGGTGGTGAAAAGGAATCTGGAACCCTGACTGAAAATAAATCTAAGGAAATGAAGGAACCTGTTTCCAAAAAGGAGGGTGTAACAAAGAAAGAAGTAACTCAACCCGCTACAGTTTCTCCTTCCATTAAACCCACTGTTAAAAAGGTGTCTTCAGCGCCTGTAAATACCAGTGCAAATATTGGGAAAAAGAAGATAAAAGAAGGAGATCTTGTTCCACTTGATTCTTCTGTTGAGCCTCCTAAATTGCTGAAGAAGTACAATATTCCCAAACCTGCCAAGGCAAGGTTTTCCGGGAGAGGGGGCAGGGTTATTTTGAGAATTTTAATTGATGAGAATGGTAATGTTTCAAAGGCCAAAGTAATAAGTGAAATTCCACGAAATTTTGGTTTTGGAAGTGCCGCTTTAAAGGGAGTAAAGAGATTTAAATTTTCCCCTGCTAAAAAAGAAGGAGTACGGGTAAAGGTCTGGAAAACACTTGTTATAAAATTTTAGGGATCCAATTATCTGGATCCCCTGTTTTTTATTGGTTGCCACAGTCCCATTACAAATTCCTTTATCTTTACATTGGAAGAGTGGGAAAAACTGCTTCCGCTATTATAACTCCATCCCATATAACTTTCAGGCCCTCCAGCGGTTGTGGTTACAAATAACCTGTTATCTAAAAAGCCAAAGCCCTTTGCCATATCTGCTGGAAGATCTGCTTTACCTCTACTTGTATCTACAGGAATCCATCCGTAATTTGGAAGATATATTTCAGCCCATCTGTGAAATACCCAGTCCATTGAAAGAGCATCTTTTCTAATGGCGATTGAGCCAACATATCTTGCTGGAATGCCAGCTTTTCTACAAAGAGAAATATAGGAAAAAGTATATTCTGAACAGGAACCACTCCCCCTTTTGAGTACAACAGGAGCAGTTTCCCAACCGCCAGTACGTTTATAGGAAACCCTTGAAGTAACAAAGTTGTACAGTTTTCTTGCCATCCAGTAGAGATTTTTTTCATTTCCAACGACTTTTTTCACTGTTTCCTCTATGTAAGGATTACTAAGTTCATATTTAATACCATTTTTTAAATATTTTGAACTTATTTCAGGAGGTATATCTTTAAATGATCCCACTCTGTCCGGGTCTATGTACCATCTAACCTTATTTAACTTCAAGTTCACAGTATATTCCACTTTCTTAAGCAATTTCCCCTTTATGTGAAGTTTTCCCAGGTCGAAAATTGCAAATTTTTCTCCCCATTCATCCACAGTTATTTTTGTGGGTGGTGATGGAAAAAATTTAAAATTGGATATAATTTTTTGATTTTCTCTGTTTCTCCCAAGGGGAAAGTAGATTTCCCCCTTATCAACTTTTCCTTCACCAGTAAACAAAATGGTATCGGAAAATGTAAGTTTTTCTGTTATGGGCGAGTACTTAACTACTTTTTCTTTTCCAAGTTTTAACTTGAAGATTCTTCCAGACTGCAGATCACTACAAAAAAGTGTATCTTCATTTGTTTTAGAAATTCCATATACATATTTTCCCGGTGCATCATAGGGATAGAGTACATCTCCTGTCTCCGGAAAGACTACATATATTTTATCTCTTACCCTGTCACCAATATAGAGATATTTCCCATCATATGAAATACCTGTTGGATAGTTGGCAGGTGATTGAAATTCCTTTAGTATTGTACCGTCATCTTTGTCCAGTAAGAAGAGCTTATTGTACCTATCATCAAGTAGCCACAGACCTCTTTGAGTTGCGCAAATCCCTGTGGGCCAGAGTGCTGGTGGATATATTAGATTAACCACATTTCCGCTGTTTTTATCTATTTCATATATCTTCCCCACTCCGTCGTCTGATGTGTCTATATCACATAGAAAAAATGAATTATTGTAGATGGAAAGTCCAGATGGGAATAAGCAGGGAGTATCCCAATTTTTAATTATTTTACCCTCTTTTAAATCATACTGGTAAATTTTCCTACTGTTTTTATCCAGAAAAAATAGGGAATTTCCTTTGACACAAATTCCTGTTATAAAGTAATTATTAAAATTAAATGTTTTTTCAATCTTCCAATTTTTTTGTGGAAGAAAGAATGAGGAAAGGAGAAAGGAGATTATAATTATAAAAAAAATTTTTCTTTTCATGAATACCTCCTGTCTTTAATTCAATAAAAAGATTTTAATATACTTTTACTGCCTATTTAAGAGTTTATTTAAAATTATTTTTTCTTTTTCTAATTTCCAGAGATAAATGGGCCATATCTTTTTTAAATTTTTTTCATCGAAGGTAATTGAGATTTCTCCCACCTCTTTTATTTGCAATGTGTGTTTTTTATTTTTTTTAAATTTTGCGTTATTTAGGATAAAAAGAGGGACAGGTCTGTTAATTTTACCTAAAATATTTAAATTACAGATTACTAATTTATAGCAATCCTTTGGTTTAAACATCTCTTTTTTGTATGGAAAAGAGATCAGGATTTTATTTTCTTGATATTTTATAGAAATTACATGTGGTGAACGAAATGAAAAGATTAGGTTTTTGAATGAAATTTTTCTATTTTTTAGTATCGGTATGGGCAGGTTTTTTCTTTTTGCATTAAATGTAAGGATTCCTTTTACAGTGCTCTTTCTGTATAGTTCTTCAACTGAGTTTAGATAGTATCTGCTCAGGTTAGGAACATAGATGTAAATCTTTTTTGCATGGATTTTTTTTAAGTATGGAAGATATACCTGATTTGTTAAGAAGGTGTTGTGATAATCATGGGGAAATAGGAGAAAGGTTTTATTCTTGTAAGTGATGGATATGGTGTTTATTCCTCCTGTGTGAAAGATATTTATTTTGAAGTTTTTTTGGGGTGGGGCAAAGTTTATATTTGAAGTTAAGATAAGTGGAATTACAATGAATGGGAGAAAAACAATATTTTTTATTTTTCTTATAAAAAGGATGGATATTATTAAGAGCAATATGACAATTGTAAAAGGTAATTGGTTTGCAATAATTGGTCTAAAAACTTTAAAATCTGCAATTTGATTTAGAAAATTTATAAAAAAAAGTGAGACTTTTATCGTTAAGAGGAATAAATTTTTATGGATATAAAAAAGTGGGATGGCTATAAAAAGAAGTGGCAGAATTAAAAACATCAGGCAGGTCGCAGGTATTGAAGTGAGTAGTGATAGAGGTTGAATTGATAAATTGAAATATGGAGAGATGGGATAGAGTACAAGGATAACTGAAAAACTTATAAAGAAAAATTGGGAAAGATAAAAAATTAGTTTGAGGATTGCCTTTGAAATTGTCTTGAAAATTTTTTTATCCATTTTTCTAAAAAAATAAAAATGTGACTTTTCAATGAAAAATCTAACTTTTCTTCCATTTTTTGAACTCTCGGTAAAGTTTAAGTCAAATTTTTCAGAGAAAATGTATTGGGAAGAGATATTTAGTGGTAGTAAAAATTTTTCATTTATAGGTAAAAAAAGAAGGAAAATGGCATATAGAGATGCGAAACTCAGGATGAAACCGGTGGAATATATGTAAAAAGGGTTGATAAAAAGGAGTATGAGTCCAGATAAGGAAATGATTTCTCCTGGAGATATTTTTCTATTTAAAAGAAATAAAAATGTATAGGAAAGAATCATCACATATGCTCTGAAGGTGGCTGGTGAGTTGTTGATTAGAGAAATGTATATGGTTATCATTAAAAAAGAGAGTACCATGGAGTATTTTTTACCCAGGAAGCGATTAAACAAGAAGAAAATGATAAAGGCGATTATTCCAAGGTGAAGTCCAGATATTACAAGTAGATGGTATAGTCCTGCTTCAGTAAATTTTTTGAATGTAAGGTAGTCAGTGCTTTTTATTCCTAAGAGAAGTGCAAGAAGTAAATCAAAGTTTTTTAAGTTAACACATTTTCTTATTAGAAATTTTAGAAGTTTATTTCTTATACCAAAGTTTTTTTGAATGGATGTGCTTGAAATAAATTCACTTTTTGTCTCAACCCTCAAAAAAATATGTCTGCTTGAAAAATAGAAAAATTTTCCCACAAAGTTTGAGTTTTTAAGGCTTTCCCACCTTTTAATTTTGCCTAAAAGGGAGATTTTTGCCCCTTCCGGGTATATTTCATCTTTTTCTTTCTTTTTTATTTTCAGTATCACAGGTATTTTAACCTTAACACCTTTACCTTCTCTAAATATTTTTTCAATGGTGAAAAGGTATTCATCTTCTTTATTTCCAAACTTTTCAATTCTTTTAATTTTTCCCTCTATCCTTTTAAATTCTCCATCTTTTTTAATAAATGTTTTTTCAATGTAGTTTTCTCTGGAAATAAAATCTTTCCACGTGTTATTTGATTTAAAAGAAAGGGCAGACATTAAAAATATGGATAGCAAAATGGTTAAATAGATCTTTGATTTGATCCTTAAGGAGAGGTAAATGGCCAAAGTGATAGGAATAAAAATCAGTGGAGTTATTGTGATATGCGGTGAAAAGAGTATTGCTAAAATGGACAGTGGAAAGAATAATTTGTATTTGTGAAAAATTACAAAAGATTTTAACCTATCTCGATAGTACAAAAAAGGATTCCACATGATGTGTTCTCGGGAAAAAATCTAAAATAAAAACCCTTTCAATTTTATATCCCCCTTTTAAGAAACTTTCCACATCCCTTTTCTGCGTGGAAATGTTGCATGAAAGATAAAAAATTTTCTCAAATTTACTATTTAATATGTAATTTCTTAGCCATGGGGAAATGCCACTTCTGGGGGGATCGAGAAATATTTTATTAAAGGAGATCTCTCTTTTTGAATGTTCTTTTATCCATTTTTTATCTGTGGCTGAGTAAAATTTAAAGTTAACTATTTTATTTTTTTTCATATTTAAGAAGAAAAATTCCTTTGATATGGGATTTGATTCCACAGATGCCACGTATTGAGTACTTTTGGCCAATTCCACTGAAAATAAACCATTCCCTGCGTGAAATTCAAGTATTCTATCTTCCTTTTCTAAGAGTTTTTTTAATTCTGGTAAAAAGGCTTTGATTGCATATGGGTTTGCCTGAGAAAAGGTATGTGGGGATATGATATTTGTGAATCTTTCTAAATTTAGTTCAAGATATCTTTTAGATGAGTTTTTTATGGGGGGATCTGTGAGGATTTCACTTCCATTTGTTATGACAGTAATTTCCTTTATCTTTTGAAAATTTTCAGAATTTTTTAAAAATGGCAGGGAGTCATTTATTCTTTCATGTAAAAGAGGACAATTTGAAATTGAAATTAAGGTATTTGTCTTCCTTTTAAAAAAGCCCAGTAAGCCATTTTCAACGTGGAATCTTGCTCTTATTCTATAATTTAGTTCCCTTGGAGATTTGATTACTTCTATTTTATCTAATTTTTTTCTCCATAAGTCTTTTAAGATTTCTATTTTTATAATTATCTCATTTTGATAGGTGGTATTTAGGAAATGGCAGCCACCACATTCTCCAAAGTATGGACAGATTGGTTCCAGCCTTTCTCGAGATGGATTAAGGATTTTTTTAATTTCTCCATATGAAAATGATTTTCCCCTTTTGGTAACTTCAACTTCCAGTAGCTCTCCCTTTAGAGCAAAAGGGATGAAAATTACTCCCATGTTTTTGTCTCTGATTATACCTAAACCATTGTTTACTACTTTTTCAACTTCTCCCTTTACTATCATTGCATTAAATCCAGAACTGATAGTTCTCCTATTCCAAATTTTTCCTTGAGTTTTCTTTTAAACACCTTTTCCACAAGGTTGGAATACATTTTTTG
>JAMOQF010000117.1 GCA_027064125.1 Acidobacteriota bacterium | reverse complement strand
GCAGATGAATTATTATTCTGGGCTGAAAAAAAAGACAATAACACCAAAATATACCTAATTTCTTCTATAAGAGACTTTTTACTAAAGTATGGGAACGGTAAAGTAAAAAAAGCCCTTGAGAAAAACGAATATTCTTTACTTAATCAAATACTCTCTTCTAAAGAGAGTTTAAAACAAAATTTAGAAGATAAAACTTTAACACTTAAACCTTATGAATCTAAAAATGATGATGATAAAAACCAAATTGAAATTAGATCTAATGAATTTAAAGAGATAAAAGATTACAAACCATTTACAAAAATCACTGTTCCATCTCCAAAAAGCTATCAGATTGTCATTCCGTCAGAATATATAGACAAATTCATAGATAAAATATTGGAAAGATACAATAATGAATTTAAATATGTTTATGGCAAATTGCCTATCCACATAGGAATAGTAGTTTCCAACTACAAAAAACCGGTTTATATTAATCTCAAAGCATTAAGAAAAATAAGAAGAGATGTTAAAGATACTGATAAGTTATTTATAACAAAAGATGTTAAAGAATTTTGTATTCTCCAAAAGAAAAAACTTTCCCGTGCAACTCTTGAGGAAAAAATAAACAAAACGGAGAGTTATTATTCCTTATACTTAAATAATCCAAACAATCAAGAATATAACTTTTACATAAAACCACATTCTACTTGGAAAAAATGGATTAGCACTATACATAAGTTCCCAACTAACTCAAATGTTGAAATAATCCCAAATACCTTTGACTTTGAATTTATGGATACAAACACAAGAAGAAATGATATTTTTTATGATAAAGAAAAAAACTACAAAAGAGCCTTAGAAATAAAATCAAATAGACCTTATGAAATAGAAAAATATTGGGAAAAATTCAAAAAGTTTAAGGAGATATTTAAAAATAAAACTGCTTCTTCAAAACTGCATAAATTAATTCACCTGCTTTATGAAAAAGCACAAAATTTTAATAAAAATTACGCGTCTCTTTTGGCAACCGCTTTTATCAATACTTTAGAACTGAATAAAGTTAAAGAAATGAGAGAAGAAATCGCATCTATTTTTGATATAGGACCAAACATAGAAGATATTAAAGATTTTCATAAACAATTAAAAGAAAAATTAAAAAATAAAGAGAACATAAAACTTTTCATAGATATGTTTGAATTCTGGCATACAGCACTAAAGGAGGTATAAAAATGTGTGGAAATAGTAAGCCTGTTAAAGAGTTACAAATAGTTGCTATGGCAACTGACCCTATTTACATAGGAACCGGCGGGTACACAATTGGAAGAGTGGATAATACAATAGTAAGAGACCCTATCACAAACATCCCCAAAATTCCCGGAAGCAGTTTAGCAGGAACGTGGCGGTATTATGAGACTTTGGAAGCTTTAAAGGATTTGAAAGATAAACTTCCAAATTGGGATGATATAAAAAATGAAACAGGGAATACAATTGGTGAAAAGTTAGAAAATTATAATTGGAAACACCTTAATAATAATTCACCTGAAGATTGGAAGGGTTTTATTGGAAATCAAGTAATAAAAATCACCTGCGCTGGACAGGACAATGTTCCCCAGGAAGAGTTAGCAAACTCTCCATGTGCAACAAATCCAGAAGGGAAAACAGGCCATTGCGGACATTGTATAGTATGTAAAGGATTTGGATTTTCCAAAAAAGACATCAGCTGGCAGGGGATGATATTTTTTAGTGATTTAAATATTCTTTTATTCCCTGTTTTTACAATGAGAGGAACAAAATGGATAACAACTGTTAGGAAATTAAAAGAAATCAGCATAAATGGATTGACTGAGCCCACTGATAATAAAGTCTTAACAAAGAACGGTGATGAAGGGTATATAAATCTTGGTTGGATTTATTTAGAGGTAGATAACACTCACACATTTAATAGTTTAAAAACAGAATTTAATTTTGATAATTTTCAATTAAATGACAAAGATATAGTTATAGTTCCCGAAGAGCTATTCTCTCACATAGTAAACTCCAACCTTGAAGTTAGAACATCTGTCTCAATAGACCCAATTACAGGTGCGGCAAAAGAGAGGGCATTGTTTACCTCAGAAGCCATACCAAGAG